>JADLGX010000081.1 GCA_020849095.1 Candidatus Eiseniibacteriota bacterium | reverse complement strand
GTGCGCTGCGCCGGCGACGTGCTGGCCGCCGTGGCCGCCACGTCCGAGGTGGTGGCGCGCGCCGCCGCCGCGCTGGTCGAGGTGACGTACGAAGTGCTGCCCGCGGTGCTCGATCCCGCGTCGTCGCTCGCCGAGGGCGCGCCGCAGGTGAACCCGAAGCACGCCAACCTGCTTTCGCGTTCGGTGATCGCGCGCGGCGAGGCCGAGGCGGCGCTGGCCGCGAGCGCGCACGTGGTGCGCGGCACGTGGACCACGCAGCGCATCGAGCACCTGTTCCTCGAGCCCGAGAGCACGTTCGTCGTGCCGAAGCCCGACGGCACGCTGCACCTGTACACGCAGGGCCAGGGCATCTACGACGACCGCCGCCAGTGCGCGGCGCTGCTCGGGATTCCCGAGGAGCAGATCTTCTGCGAGCTGGTGCCCAACGGCGGCGCCTTCGGCGGCAAGGAGGACATGAGCGTGCAGGGGCAGACCGCGCTGCTCGCGTGGGTCACGCGCCTGCCGGTCAAGCTGACGCTGTCGCGCAAAGAGAGCATCCGGCTGCACCCGAAGCGCCATCCCATCTCGATCGAGCTGGCGGTGGGCTGCGACGCCGAAGGACTCCTGACCGCGGTGCACGCGCGGCTCGTGGGCGACTCGGGCGCGTACGCGTCGGTGGGCATGAAGGTGCTCGAACGCGCGGCGGGCCACATGTGCGGCCCATACAAGGTGCCGAACGTGGACGTGGTGGCGCTCGCCGCCTACACGAACAACCCGCCGTGCGGGGCGATGCGCGGCTTCGGCGTGGTGCAGTCGGCGTTCGCGCTCGAGGGCGCGCTCGACCAGCTGGCCGCCCGGTGCGGGCTCGACCGCTGGGAGATCCGCTGGCGCAACGCCGTGGACATCGGCGACCTGCTCACCACCGGGCAGCCGGTGGAAAAATCCTGCGGCATCAAGGAGTCGCTCCTCGCCGTGAAGCACGAGTGGCAGGCGTGGGCCGCGGCCGGGCGCAAGGCGGGCATCGCCTGCGGGCTCAAGAACAGCGGGCTCGGCAACGGGTTCGTGGAGTGGGGCAAGGGACGGCTGGTGGTCGAAGCCGACGGCACCGTGTCGCTGTACAACGCGTTCACCGAGATGGGCCAGGGGCTGCTCACCATTCTCACGCAGTTCGCCTCCGAGGTGACCGGCCTGCCGAGCAGCGTGTTCCGTCCCAAGGTGGACGCCACGTTCGCGCTGGGCTGCGGCCAGACCACGGGCTCGCGCGCCACGCTGTTCGCCGGCAACGCCATCACCAGCGCGGCCCGCAAGCTGCGCGCGGCGCTGGATGCGGGCGGCACGCTGCAGTCGCTGGTGGGCCAGGTGTACGCGGCCGACGTCGTGGTGGACGACACCACGCCGCTGGGCGCGCCGGGCAAGGTGAAGACGCACACCAGCTACGGCTACGCCACGCAGATGGTGCTGCTGGACGACGCCGGCCGCGTGGAACGCGTGGTCGCCGCGCACGACGTGGGTCGCGCCGTGAACCCGGCGCTGTGCGCCGCGCAGATCGAGGGCGCCGTGCACATGGGGCTGGGCTACGCGCTCACCGAGGAGCTGCCGTGCGTGGACGGCATCCCGATCGTGACGAGCCTGTACCAGATCGGCGCGCTGCGGGCCAAGGACATGCCCGACGTGAAGGTGGTGCTCATCGAAGCGCCCGAACCCGAGGGGCCGTTCGGCGCCAAGGGAGTGGGCGAGCTGGGGCTGGTGCCCACCGCCGCCGCGGTGGCGGGCGCGCTCGAAGCGTTCGATGGGATCCGCCGCACCACGCTGCCGATGAAGGACTCCCCCGCCGCCAAGGCCTACAGCGTGGGACGCATCCGCACCAAGGCGCCGCGGGAGACGTGGCGATGAAGCAGCCGGGGTTCGTCAACGCGCACACGCACCTCTACAGCGCGCTCGCGCCGTACGGCATGCCGGCGCCCCGGCGCGCTCCGGTGAACTTCGTCGAGATCCTCGAGGCGGTGTGGTGGCGGCTCGACCGCGCGCTGGACGCCCGCGCCATCCGCGCCGGCGCCCGGCTGTACGTGGCCGAGGCGCTGCTGCACGGCACCACGGCGCTGGTGGACCACCACGAGTCCCCGAACTTCATCGAGGGCTCGCTCGACGTGCTGGCCGACGCCTGCGAGGAGTTCGGCATGCGCGCGGTGCTCACCTACGGCGCCACCGAGCGCAACGGCGGGCGCGAAGAGGCCCGGCGCGGGCTGGCGGAGTGCCGCCGGTTCGTTCGCGACAACCGCCGCGCCCTCGTGCGCGGCGTCGTGGGGCTGCACGCCTCGTTCACCGTGTCCGACGACACGGCGCGCGAGGCGGGAGAACTGGCGCGCGAGCTGGGCACCGTGGTGCACGTGCACGTGGCCGAGGACACCGCCGACGTGGCGGACGCGCGCACGCGCGGGCACGCCGGCCCCTACGAGCGGCTGCTGGCGCTGGGCGCGCTGCCCGAAGGCTCGCTCATGGCGCACGGCGTGTGGCTGTCGCCCGACCAGGTGCGCGACGCGCAGGCGCGCGGGCTGTGGCTGCTCCACAACCCGCGATCGAACGCGAACAACCGCGTGGGCTACGCGCGGTCGCTGGCCGCGAGCGCGCACGTGGGGCTGGGCACGGACGGCTTTCCGTCCGACCTGCGCGAAGAGCTCGCGCAGCTCGAACGCATCGCCGCCGCCGAGGGCGACACGGCGGGCACCACCCAGTTGCGCGGCCGGCTCGACGCCGGCAGGCAGCTGATGGGGGAACGATTCGGGGGCGCCGCGCTGGACGGCGACACGATCGAACTGCAACCTTCGCCCACGGGTGGCGCTCCGGTCGTGCAGCGCGTGACCGTGGCGGACCGCAACGTGGTCGAACAGGGGCGCCTCGTGGGCGCCGACATCGAAAGCCTGCGCGCCGAAGCGCGCGAAGCGGCGCCCGAACTGTGGCGCCGCATGGAGAGCTACCCGTGGCCGAACTGACCCCCAAACCGTTCGCGCACCTGCTCGCCCGCGCGCTGTCCGAATACGAGCACGACCGCAGCATCTTTCACCTGCCGCGCCGCTCGTTCTGGAAGCCGCGCGAAGGGCTCGACCTGTCGGTGCTGCTGCCGGGCGGGCGCGCCTCCACTCCGCTCGGGCCCGCGGCGGGGCCGCATACCCAGCTGGCCCAGAACATCGTGGCCGCGTGGCTGGCCGGCTCGCGCATCCTGGAGCTGAAGACCGTGCAGGTGATGGACCGGCTCGAGATTCCGCGCCCGTGCATCGACGCGCCGGGACCCGGCTACAACGTGGAATGGTCGCAGGAGCTGCGGCTCGAGGACTCCGCGCGCGAGTACGCCACCGCGTGGTACCTGCTGCACATTTTCAAGGCGCGGGGAATCGCCGGGGACTTCGGCGGGCACACCATTTTCGACGGCTCGGTGGGCTACGACCTGGCCGGGATCCGGTCGGCTCCCGTGGCGCATTTCCTGGACACCATGATGGACACGCGCGAGCTGCTGGCCGAGCTGCGCGAATCGCTGCCCTCGTCGCTGCGGGCGCTGGCCGACGTGCCCATGCCGACGCGCGTGTTCGACACCGTCACGCTGAGCAGCTTTCACGGCTGTCCGCCCGACGAACTCGAGCGCATCGTCGAGCACCTGATCACCCGGCACGGGCTGCACGTGGTGGTGAAGCTCAATCCCACGCTGCTCGGCTACGACGCGGTGGA
Organism: Candidatus Eiseniibacteriota bacterium; assembly: GCA_020849095.1. GTDB lineage: Bacteria > Eisenbacteria > RBG-16-71-46 > RBG-16-71-46 > RBG-16-71-46 > CAIXRL01. The sequence continues at coordinate 840 of JADLGX010000081.1, read as the reverse complement.
CGAACTCCTGCACCGCCACATGGGCTACGACGACGTGGTGCTGGACCGCGCCGCGTTCGACAAGGACCTGCAGTGGGCCGACGCGCTCACCATGCTCGAGTGGCTGTCGGGCGTGGCCAAGCGCGCGGGACTGTCGCTGGGGGTCAAGTTCTCGAACACGCTGGTGGTCCAGAACACCCGCGGCCGTCTGGCCGGCGAGCACGTGTACCTGTCGGGCGCGCCGCTGCACGTGATCGCGACCACGCTGGCCGACCAGTTCGTGCAGGCCACGCAGGCGCGGTTCCCCGTGTCGTTCAGCGCGGGGATCGATGCCGACAACTTCGCCGACGCGGTCGCCAACGGGTTCACGCCCGTCACCACGTGCACCGACCTGCTGCAGCCCACCGGCTACCGGCGGCTGCCGCGCTACCTCAAGGCGCTCGAAGCCGACATGGAGCGTGTGGGCGCCACGAACATCGCCGAGTACGTGCGCGCGCGCGCGGGCGTCATGCCCACGGTGCCCGTCACGTCGGCCGCCGCGATGAACCTGCACACCTACGCGGAGTCCATCGCCGCCGAGCCGAGGTACCACGCGCGGCCGGCCGAGCCGAAGCCGGCGCGCGCGCCGCTGCCGCTGTTCGACTGCGACTCGTGCAACAACTGCCTGCTCGTCTGCCCCAACGGCTCCTTCCACTCGCTCGAGACGCCGCCGACCGCGCTGGCGAACGGCGACTTTTCGCGCGAGCTGCAGTGGGTCGTGGACGGCGGCACGTGCAACGAGTGCGGCAACTGCGACACGCACTGCCCGCAGGAGGGCGGCCCGTACCGCGTGAAGCCGCGCTGGATCCCCGAGCGGCTCGC
>JADLGX010000080.1 GCA_020849095.1 Candidatus Eiseniibacteriota bacterium | reverse complement strand
TCACGGCGGTCGGATTGCTGTCATGGAGCGCGCCCGCCTGGAATCCCGCGCTCATGGCAGCTGGCGTCTTTCGCCCGGCGCGCGCGAACGAACTGGCACTCGCGTCCAGATCCACGGAGTTCGCCGGAACAGCGGTGCAGCGAGCGATCGGCCGCGAGCGGGTGCTCTATTACAAGGAGGGCCAGAACGGCTCGGTGCTGGTCGGATCCGACGTAGACGACGCCAACCGCTGGCTCAAGGTGGGTGGCAAGGTGGACGCGAGCACGAACGACATGGAGACACAGGTGCTGCTCGGCCTGATTCCGGCAGCGCTCGCCGACTCGGGAGCGCGCACGCTCGTGATCGGGCTGGGCTCCGGCTATACGGCGGCGGCAGCGCTGGCCGGTGGCGCCGGACGCACCGACGTCGTGGAGCTGGAGCGCGGCGTGGCCGAAGCGTCCGCGTTCTTCTACGCGCCGGGTGGCAGCCCGCTGCAGGACCCACGCGTGAACCTCATCATCGGTGACGCGCGAACCCACCTGGAACACACCGACACGCGCTATGGACTGATCGTGTCCGAACCCTCCAATCCATGGCTCGCCGGCGTGAACAACCTGTTCACCGTGGACTTCTACAAGCGGGTCCGAGCCCGCCTCGAGCCGGACGGAGTCTTCTGCCAGTGGATGCAGCTCTACGAAATCTCGCCCGAAACCATCCGCTCGATGATGGCTTCGTTCCTCGAGGTGTTTCCCGAGGGCGAGGTCCATACCGTGTGGCGCGCGGTGGACGTGATCCTGGTGGCCGCGCCCCGCGGGCGCGTGATGTCGCTCGACCGGCTGCGCTCGCCCGGCGTTCGCCGCGTGCTCGATGCCGCGCGCATCGCCGAACCGGAGGACGTCGGGAGCTACTGGTCGGGCCCGATCTCGTCTCTCGCTCCGATCGCACGGGGCGCCACGCCCAATCGTGACGACTTGCCGCTCGTGGAGTACCGGGCGCCGCGCGACCTGGTGGTGGTCGGCCGTGCAGCTCTCGGTGGCGCGCCCGGCGCCACGCGCATGGTGCCGTTCGCCGAACGCATGCCCGAGGGGCCGGTCTTCTCGCAGTGGTCTCGCGAGGATTGGTACGCGCGCCGCGCGCGGCGCATGATCGACTTGGCCGACACGGTTCGCGCGCGCGCCACCATTGCCGGCGCCCGCGCGGATGGCTTCGCGGCACTGGCGGCCACGCTCGAGTCGGAAGTCACCTCGGGCGCCAGGCGGCGGCAGGCGGAACTCGTGCTGGAATCCGCCACCAACCTGATCGCCCTCGGTCGTGAAGACGAGGGACGGGCCGCGTTGGAACGGGCGGTGGCGATCGACCCCACCCTCACGAGTGCCTGGCTGATGCTGTGCGATCGCCGCCGAGTGGCCGGTGACAACGCGGGAGCGCTCGAGGCGCTCACCCATGTCCCCACGGGCGTGAGCCCCAAGGAGGACTCCGACGCCGCGGTATTGCGCGGAATGCTCCATCTTGCGGCCAACGACACCTCGGCCGCGCTCGCCAGCCTCGCATCGGCACGCGAGCTGGCCCCGCAGAACCCGCTCGCCTACCTGTTCGAGGCGCGCGTGCGAGCGAAGATCGGCGATGTCGCCGGCGCGAGGTCGGTGCTCGAACTGGGACTCGCGCGTGTGCCGAACGACAACCGGCTGGCGGGCGCGCTGCAGCAACTGGGGCGGTAGTGCGCCCGCCGGTTCAGCGTGTGACGGCCACTCTGGCCGTCGCCACACGGCCAGCGGCACGAACGGTGACGAAGTAGAGCCCGCCCGCGAGGCCGGTCGTGTCCCACCGCAGCTGCTGCGAGGCGCCGGTTGCGGGGCCGTCCTGCAGCAGTGCGACGCGCCGGCCGCCCAGATCGAATGCTTCGAGGCGCGCTCGCTCGCCGGCTGGCGCCCGGAACGTGAGCGTGGCGGCACCACGAACCGGATTGGCAAGCGCCGCGACGGCAAGCGCCGGAATGGGCTGCGCCTCCGGCGCGACGCTCACCGGCGTCGCGAACGGGTACACGCGCATCGTCACCCGGCCCGCGGTGAGCGCGTGGAAGTTCGCCGCCTCGGTCATGCAACCCAGGATGCACAGCGCCTGGTTCGTGTAGGCCGGTGCCGTGAACGCTCGGAAGCCGACGCGGGAGTAGGTCTCCGTACCCACGACGATCTGCGTGGTGGTGAGCCCGGAGAAGAACACCGAATCGGAAAGCACCGCGCTGTCAGTGCCGCCGTTGCTCACGAGCGCGCTGCTGTCCTCGAACGCCGCGAATGCCGCCCCGTTGACGGGCTGCAGCCCGCCGGGCAGCCCGCCGAGCCGCGAGGATTCGGCGGCGCCCGAGCGCGCGATGGACAGCCAGTAGGGCGTGCCCGTCCCTCCCCGCACGTAGACGTCCACTCCGATCGTGTTGGTCAGGTAGTGAAAGTTGCCCGTTCTCGCCTGGATGTCGATGTGGGAGGAGAGGTCCGCGGCGAACACGCCCGCGCTGGCGTCGATGGAAGAGGCGATCCCCACCGTGCCCCACGTGAGCACGGTGTCGCGTGCGCCCGACCAGGAAAGCACGTCGCCCTCGATGTCGAAGTTCGCCCAGTCCACGTGGTCGTTGGCGAAGGCGTAGTACTGGAAGCGCTGGTCCACGCTCACCTTGAAGTACACGTCGCCGGGACCGGCGATCTGCGCGAGACACTTCTCCGGGTGCGCCGCCGGCGTGCCCGCCATCAGCAGGCACGCCAGCGACAGGCGAACGAACGATCGGGACATGGCTCCTCCGAGGATGGGGGGGTTCAGCGAATCCGCACCACGCGGGTCACTCGAGTCGTCACGCCGGAGGCATTGGCGATGCGCGCGCGCGCGAAGCACAGCTCACCGGACGGCATGTCGTCCAGCCCGCGAGCCAGCCGGTGCCAGCCGGGCGGCAGCACGGCGTCCTCCAAGATCGCGAGGCGCCGCCCGCCGAGGTCGAACAACTCTACGCGCACCTCGCTGGCAAGCGGCAGCGCCAGTTCCAGCCGCGGCGCGGCGCCGGGCGAGCCGAGCGCGGAGAAAGCGAGCGCTCGTGGCGCGGCATTCCCGCCGGGGCCGCCGGGTACGTCGAGCAGCCCGCTCGGGAACACGATCCAGACGCCGTCCACGTTGTAGTGCACCTCGAGGACGCCGGCCGTGGGCCCGCCATCCAGCGTCACGTTCGCGAACGTGCCGGACCGGCTCGTGTATGCGAGCACCTGAACGCTGTCACCCGGGTTCGCGACGAGCGAGACACGCCGGATATCGAGCGTGCCCGCGAGGTCGGCCTGCCCGACACCGGCGATCTTGTCGGCCTCGCCCAACGAGATGCTGCCGAGCTCGATCTCGAGCGTCCCCGTGGGGCGCATGACGAGCGCGCTCATGTTGATCGTGCCGAACCGCTGCCCGAGCGGATCGCCCGGGGCGAGCGTTCCATCCACGATCGTCTTGATGGTCGAGGTTCCGGCGCCGTTCAGCAGTCCGCCGTGGCGGATCCGCATCTCGCTCACCGGCGAGCTCAGGATCAGGCCGCCGTGCAGGGTGATCGTCCCGCCCACGCGCGTCGTGTCGCTGGGATAGAACGCGACATTCGAGGGCCCGGCATGCACGGTGCCCTCGATGTCCACCACACCGGGCGCCGACACGTTGCCCACGGTGAGCACGCCGTCGTTCGTCATCACCGCGCCCGAGTCCACGTGGACCGAACCCGCGAGCGTACCGCGGCCGAGAAAGCCGCCGCCCGCGAGAAAGCGCAGCGTGCCGCTCACGGAACGGCCGTAGGACTCGAGCATGCCGCTGAAGGAAAGGCCCGGTGAGGCGTCCGCGACGATCGTCGTGCGATTGCGCGCGCCGCCCTCGATGGTGCCCGAGCCCAGAACGCGCCCCTGCAACGAGAGGCCGGCGGGCGGGCCCACGAGCCGGCCGCCGGCCAGCCAGATGCTGCCCACGCGCGCCGTGTCCGCATCGAGCAACGTGGCGGTGTACCCGTTGAGGATCAGCGAGCCATTGAGATTGAATCCGTCCGCCCGGTCGGCGCGGCCCAGCGTCATGGGTCCGGTCAGCACGACCTCCATGGTCGTGTCGGTCAGGCTGGTCACGCTGGAGAGCACTTCACCCGAGCCACTGAGAACCGCGCCCGGCTCCAGGGAGAACGCGCCTCCATCCGAGCTCCCTCCTGCGAAGCTCACCGCACCCTTCACGTTCAGCGTTCCCGCCATCGCCAGCACGCCGGTGCCGTTCACCTGCAGCTCGCTGCCCGGCCACGCCGTTCCGCACACTCCCGCGCGATTCAGGTTCAGGTGGCCGCCGTTCGACACCACGAGGGTGGAGGGCGAGCCGCTCCCGGCGGAGCTCGTGCCCGAAGCGTGGAGGAAGTTGGTCACGTTCACGTTCGTGCCGGGATCCGCCACGGTCACAGTGGCCGAACTCCCCGCGACGGTGGCGAGGTCCATGTCGAACGCCGTCACGGTCGCGCCGCCCCGGGCGACGAGATTGCCGTCACCCTGGCTGCCCACCGCGAGCCGCTTGTTGGTGCTCACCGTCGCGTCGTCCACGAACAGCGTTCCGGTGCGTCCCGCCACCGCGCCGAGCGCGATACCGGACAGGTTCGAGACGAGCAGCGAGCCGCTCTTCACGTTCATGCGCCCCGGTCCGGTGGTGCCCAGCTCCAGCCCCTGCAGACCCACATACCCGATCGCGCAGGTCGCCCCATCGAGCAGTTCCACCACAGGCGTGCCGCCCCCGCCACCGATCGAGAGCGGCTCGGCGTTGGTGTCGAGCAGCCCGCCGATCACCTGGAGCTTGCCGCCGCTGAGCACGAGCTCGGCGGCCGGATTCTCGAGGTACAGCGAACCCGTGGCGAACCTCCCGCCTTCGTACGTCGTGATCGTTCCGCCCGGACCGCTCGCGTCGTCGAACGTGTAGGTCGCCCCGGCCACCTCGACCACACCGCCCGCTTCGACTTCGACCGAGCCGGTGCCGCCCGCCACTCCGTCCTCGTCACGCCCGACCCACAGGTCGCCGCTGACCGTCGCGCGCGCGCTGTCGAGCAGCCCCACTCCCGTGACGAGCAACGTTCCGGTGGAGCCGCCGGGCCCGCCCAGCACCAGCGTGCGCTGCACGTCGAGCAGTCCTCCCTCACGCACCTCGACCGCTCCTGTTCCGGAATAGCCGACGCGCATCTCGTCGCTGTAATGAGCCTGCGCCGAGAAGGTCGAACGCCGGCTCACGGGTGTCAGCGCCTCACCCACGACTCTCACCGTGCCGACGGCGGCGGCGTTGCCCGTGCCCACCTCGATGTGCGAGGTGTTCTCGAGCAACCCCCCATCCCGCACGAGCAGAGTCCCGACACCATCCGTGCTGCCGACGGCGAACAGGGCAGACGTCCCGCTCAGGTACACGTTGGCAGCGCTTCCGGTCACGCGCATCGTGCCGTTCGCTCCGGGACTCGAGCCGACGATGACGGGATCCGAGGCGTGGAAGTCGCCCGAGATGAAGTCGAGCAGGGCCGTCCCGCCGGGAGCGGTGCCGATGAACAGCGGGCCGTAGTGCGTGTGCGGAACGCCCATGATGAAGGACACCGTGCCGGCATCGGCGTAGATCCGATGGGTGGTGGGCACGTTGAAGCCGAACGTGGTCGTGTACGTGGCCGCGAGGTCGAACGTGAGCGAGTCGTTGAACGCCGGGGTTCCCGCGGGATTCCAGTTGGCCGCGTTGCCCGCCGTGCCCCCGAGCGCGTTGATCCACGTGCGCTGCGCGGCGTTCGCCGGCGGCGAGGAGAGCGCCACGAGGGCGGCGGTGAGGCATGAAAGCAGGACGGACAGCGGCCGCGCCGCGGGCGAGACTCCGGACCTGCGCGACGGCGGGACGAGACGGACATTCATGAGGAACTCCCCGAGGGTGAGATCGTGGGATCCCGGTGGCGGGGAGCTTGGCGACGAAACGGCGGCGGAGCGGACATCGCCCCGCCGCCGTCCTGGCCCGGCGTTCCCGTCAGTCGATCTTGACCAGCTTCCGCAGCCCCGAGAATGCGCCCGCCTGCAGGCGCACCAGGTACATGCCGGGGGGCAGGCGGCGCCCGCCGTCATCGTCTCCGCGCCACTCCACCTCGTGCCGCCCGGCCTCGAGCCGGCCGCGGGCGAGCGTGCGCACGCGCGCGCCGCGCACGTCGAACACCTCGAGCTGCCCCTCGCCCGCCACGGCGAGTTCGTAAGAGAGCAGCGTGCGGTCGCGGAACGGCGCCGGCTGCGCCGCGGCCAGCGACGAGACACGCGGCAGCTGCCCGGGCGGCGTGTCGAGCGTGACCACGTCCGCCTGCAGGCGGTAGACACCGAACGGCCCGCGATCGGCCCCGCCGCGCTTCCACACCGCCACCACGAACGTGTCGGGCGCGCTCACGTGCACGATCAACTCCTCGGCGCCCCCGGCGCCGGCCAGCCAGGCCGCGTCGAGCGCGTCGGACTTGCCCTGCACCACGAGCGAGTCGTCGTGCAGCGACAGCCCCCAGTCCAGGGTTCCGGCGACGTTCGTCAGGCGCAGGCGGATGTCGCCCACCGGCAGCAGCAGCGGGTGCAGGCGCAGCGCATCCTGCGGGCCGACGAAGTGATCCGCCGTCGTGAGCGGTGCGCTCGCCAGCGGGGAGGCGCCGGTCGCCGCGACGTCGAACGC
>JADLGX010000079.1 GCA_020849095.1 Candidatus Eiseniibacteriota bacterium | reverse complement strand
GCCGCCGGCTTGGCGCCGGGTTTGGGAGTTGGCGCCGGCGGTGCCTTGGCAGCGGGCACACGCGCAAGACGGCCCTCGAGCGCCAGCTTGACGTCCCAGCGACCGCTCGCGGCGTCACGGCCGAACGTCTCGTCGCGCCCCTTGCCGAAACCGAGCGATGAACCGGCCAGTGCACCGGCCGTGCGTACGAAGTCCACTCGCAGCTTGGACACGGTGAGGAAGTCGTTACCGCCGGATCGCGTGAGCAGGTAGGAACCGTCCCAGCCGATCCGGAACGAGACACCCGCGTTGCCCTTCATGAGCGCCTCGAGCGGAAGCTCCAGCGCCACGCCGCTGTTCATCTCGAGCATCGGGTACTCGGCAAAGTCCATTCCGGGCACCGCCGGTCCCAGCACGCGCTCGTCGGTGCCGAACCCGCCCTTCAGGTGCAGCGCGGGCTTGCGCCCCTTGCCCAGCGGCAGGTCGAGCACGCGAAAGTCCACACCCAATCCGCCGGTCCACGACGTGCCGTACGACAGCCCGAGCGTGTCGGCGCCGATCGCATGCATGCGCTCGATGCCGCGCGCGAAGTGCATGGACAGCTCGAAGCGTTCGTCACCGGCCTGCGCGCACGACTGCGGCGGCGCGGCCAGAAGGGCGACGGATGCGGCGAGCCAGCAGAACAGTGCGAGCCGGGCGCGCGATGAAGCGCGGGTGGGCGCGTGACGCATGACGCCTCCTTGCGAGGAGTTCATGCCTGCCCGAGGGGGAGCCGGCGGAAATCCACTGCCGATGCGGCCGATACGTCCGTGGGGCCGCGCCGTCGTTATCGGCCGCGGCCCCACGAGACTCCAGCGCGACGTCGGCGCTCAGTCGGAGAGCAGGTAGTCCAGGTCGGCGCGTGACAGGGCACGGGCGAACCCGTCCTCGCCGAGCACGTCCTTGACCAGAGCCGCCTTGCGCTGCTGCAGCTCGAAGATGCGCTCTTCGATCGTGCCCTCGGTGAGCAGCTTGTACGCGGTCACCGAGCGCGTCTGCCCGATGCGGTGCGTCCGGTCGATCGCCTGCGCCTCGACGGCGGGATTCCACCACGGGTCGAACAGCACCACGTCGCTCGCCGCCGTCAGGTTGAGGCCCGTGCCGCCGGCCTTGAGCGACACCAGGAACACGCAGGGCACCGGATCCTCGGTGAAGTTCTTGACCACGCCGGCGCGGTCCTTGGTGCTCGTGCTGCCGGTGAGCACGTGGAACGGCACGTCGCGGCGGCGGCAGGCGTCCTCGATCAGCTTGAGGCACTCCACGAACTGCGAGAACACGAGCACCTTGCGACCTTCCGCCAGGATGGGCTCGAGCAGCTCGAACAGCGCGTCGAACTTGCCCGACCCCAGCGCGCGATCGCCGCCCGCGAGCGCGGGATGGCAGCAGATCTGCCGCAGCCGGGTGAGCAGCGCCAGGATGACGATCTTCTGCTTGGCGATGCCGGACTCGCCCGCGCCGAGCGTCTTGACCAGCTCGCGGCCGCGCACGAGTTCGGCCAGGTACAGCTTGCGCTGTCCCGGCGTCATCTCGCAGTCGAGACGTTCTTCGATGCGCGGCGGCAGGTCGCGCGCCACCTGCTCCTTGAGCCGGCGCAGCAGAACGGGGCGCAGCCGCGCCGACAGCAGCCGGCGCGCGTGCGGCGGCGCGTCGGGGCGGTCGTAGCGCGCCACGAACTTGGAACGCGAGCCCAGGTAGCCCGGGTTCACGAACGACAGGATGCTCCACAGGTCGAGCGCGCGGTTCTCGAGCGGTGTGCCCGTGAGCGCGAGCCGGTGGCGGGCGCGCAGCGTGAGCGACGCCTTGGTGACGGCCGCGTCGGGGTTCTTGATGTTCTGCGCCTCGTCCAGGATGACGGCGTGCAGCTCACGTTCCTGCCAGCGTTCGGCGTCGCGGCGCAGCAGCGCGTAGTTGGTCACGATCACGTCGTAGTCGCCGGCCTCTGCCAGGCGCGCGCGGCGGTCACGGCCGCTGGTGAGCGCGAGCACGCGCAGCTCGGGCGCGAAGCGCTTGGCCTCGCGTTCCCAGTTGTGCACGACCGACGCCGGACACACCACCAGCGACGGCGCCTCGGTTCCTTCGCGCTCGCGCAGCGCGAGCAGCCACGCCAGCGCCTGCACGGTCTTGCCGAGTCCCATGTCGTCCGCGAGCACCGACCCGAGTCCCATGGACGAGGTCCACACGAGAAAGTCGAGGCCCTCGGTCTGGTACGGGCGCAGCGTGGCGGTGAGTCCCTTGGGGAACACCGCGTTCGGCACGCCCTGGAACGACGCGATCGCGTCGCGGATGCGCTGCAGGGACGCCTGCGTCTCGCCGTCGGCGCCGGATTCCGCGAGCGCGTCGAGACTGGCGGAGCGCACCTGCGCCAGCTGCCAGTGCGACACCTTCTGTTCGACACCGTCGGCCTCGAGCCCCAGGTCGGCGAGCGCCGCCGCCACCTGGTCCTGCTGCGTCGCGTCCTCGCGCCGCACCCAGCCGCTCGCCAGCTTGACGAACGCTTCGCGCGCCGAACGCAGCTTGGACAGGTCGGCGTCGGTGAGCGCCATGCCTTCGGCTTCCCACTCCGCCTTCACGGTCAGCCAGTCCATGCCCGTCGCGACCACCGATACGCGCGTGCGCACGGTGCGCGCGCCCTCGAGCAGGCGCTGCACCTCGCGATTGCCGAACCACGTCACGCCCGCCGGGCGCTCGGCCCAGCATTCCTCCAGCGCCAGCGCGGTGCGCGCGTTCAGCCGCAGCCACCATCCGGTACCGCCGTCGGGCTCGGTGGACGGCGAGCCGTTGGGCCCGCGGCGGTCGCCGCGCGCCACGCCCAGCTTCTCGATCCAAGCCAGCGCCGGCGCCACGCGCGAGCTCTCGGGCACTTCGCGCCACGGCGGCAGCAGCGCGGATGCCGCGTCCGCGGCGGCCTCCTGCTCGGCCGCGATCACGGCGGCCGCGGCGGCCGCCGCCTCGTCGGACTGAGGGCCGGTCATGGCCTCGACGGTTTCGGCGTCGCGCGCGGTGACGGCATCGGCGCCGCGCTCCCAGCCGGTCTGCGGCGTGTACTCGAACAGCCGGGCGCTCGGATCGAGCACTCCGCCCGGCCGCCACGACGGGTCGCCGGCGAGCGCGAACACGCGCACCTGCAGCCAGTCGGAATCACGCAGGTCGAGCGACACCACGGGCCGCGCGTCGTGCACGCGCGTGAGCTGGCCCAGCGCGCCGGCCACGGTGGGAAAGCGGGACGCGAGCTGGTCGAGCAGCGCCCCGTCCTCGCGCTTGAGCGGCAGCCCGTGCATCTCGACGAGCGTGCGCACCACGTCGCGCGGCGGCTCCTCGACCACGCGGTGAAACGCGCCGTCCACCAGCGCCACGGTGGGGTGCG
>JADLGX010000078.1 GCA_020849095.1 Candidatus Eiseniibacteriota bacterium | reverse complement strand
CTCCAGCGTAAGGGAGCGTCGTGATGGACAGCCTCGAACATCTGTTTCTGGTGGGCGAGTTCCCCGAGCGGGCCCGGTTGCTCTCGGGTTTGACTCTCGAACAGGTCACGCTCCGCCCGGACGGTGCCTCGCATTCGATCTACGAGGAACTCTGGCATGCAGCGGGGTATCAGCGGTTCATCCTCGAGGGGGGGGGACCCGAACGCTGATCACTACCCGGGAACAGTGCCCGAACGCGAACAAGAATGGCACGACCTGGTGCGCTCGTTCCTGGATGGGGCGCGGGCGGCGGCAGCGTACTCGCAGACTCCGGAGCGGTTGGCGGTCGAGGTCGAACCCGGCGTGACCATGGCCGATGAGCTGCACTGTGTTGCCGTTCACAACGCGTATCACCTCGGCAAGATCGTCGCACTACGTCAGCGGATTGCCGCGTGGCCGCCCTCGACGCCGCCGGACCGGCCCTGATTGCGGCTGCGGCGCGGCAGGGCTTACTGGCGGAAGCCATCGCTTCGAATTAGTTTCAGTCCCAGATCGCGGAGGTCAGCATGGGAGAGCAACAGAAGACCACTGGTCCAGCCTCCTACTTCCCTTCCATCGAGAAGAAGTACGGTCAGCCCATCGAACACTGGATGCGGGTCCTCAAGAAGGCTGGCCCTCTCAAGCACATGGAGCTCGTCAACCTGCTCAAGTCCGAGCATCATTTGGGGCATGGGCACGCAAACGCACTGGTCGCGTGGTACCTGGCCAAGAAGTAGCTCGAGCCCACGCCGCGGTGCCTGCGGTGCGGTCTTCCTCGAAGTCCCAGGGTCCAGTCCAGCCGCCCCCTCCACCCGGAGCAGCCTCGCATGGGACTCCTCACCTTCGGCCTCAACCTCACCCTGGACGGTTGCGTCGACCACCAGGAGGGCATCGCCGACGACGAGACGCACGCCTTCTTCACGCGCCTCATGGACGAGGGCGGCGCGATGCTGTGGGGGCGCGTCACGTACGAGATGATGGAGAGCTACTGGCCCTCGGTCGCGCGCGGTGAAGTGGACGCGCCGGCAGCGATGCGCGACTGGGCGGTGATGCTGGAGGCCAAGCCGAAGTACGTGGTGTCCTCCACGCGAACGGAGTTCCCGTGGACGAACAGCCACCACGTCGGCGGCGACCTGCGCGCGAGCGTGCAGCAGTTGAAGGACGCGACACCGGACGGCGTGCTGCTCGGCAGCGGCAAGCTGGCGACGGCGCTCGATCGGCTGGACCTCATCGACGAGTACCGGTTCCTCGTCCAACCTCGGATCGCCGGTCACGGCCCGACCCTCTACCAGAGCGGGCTGCCGAGCACGCGACGGCTCGAGCTGCTCTCGGCGACTCCGCTGCGCAACGGCGCGCTGGCGGTGCACTACCGTCGCGCGCGTGATTGACGAAGCGTTGCAGCGGACGCCCAGACGAGAGGGATCAGGAATGAGAAGCGCACTCCGAGTACTCGTCGTGACTCTCGCCCTGCTCGGCCACGCGTCGCTGGCGTGGGCAGCGCTAAGTCCCTGGCAGCCAGCCGCGGGCTACACGCAGATTCCGTTGTGGCCGGGCGGCGCTCCTCACGCGCGGCCGGTGGCCGGGCCTGAGATTGCCGGGACCGTCGTGGACCGCGCGGGCAACCCCAAGCGGGTCGGCGGCAAGCCGTGGACGTTCGTGGACCGAGTCTCGCAGCCGACGATCACGGTCTACTCGCCGCAGGGTACGAACTCGGGCGCAGCCGTCGTCGTGTTCCCCGGGGGCGGCTACAACGTGCTCGCCATGGATCTCGAAGGGACGGAAGTGTGCGACTGGCTGACGTCGCGCGGCGTCACCTGCGTGCTGCTCAAGTACCGAGTGCCGTGCGCAAAGGTGGGGCCGTATCGGGACTGCCCGACCGCGCTCGAAGATGCGCAGCGGGCAATGGGGCTCGTGCGCTCCCGGGCCGCCGAGTGGGGGATCGATCCGAACAAGATCGGCGTGTTGGGCTTCTCGGCGGGCGGGCACATGGTGGCGGAGATCAGCACGCACTTCGAGAAGCGCGTCTATCCCGCGGTGGACGGGTCGGACTCTATCAGCTGCCGGCCCGACTTCGCGGTTGCGCTGTATCCCGGACACCTGGTGCACTCCCGGGCAAACCCCAAACTGAATCCCCGCATTCGGGTCACGCCGCGCACGCCGCCCACGTTCCTGTTGCACGCGCAAGACGACCCGGTGGATCCGGTGGAGAACTCGCGCGTCTACCACGCGGCCCTGCGGAAGGCCGGGGTGCCGGCGGAGTTGAAAGTGTTCGTGAAAGGTGGGCATGCGTTCGGCCTGCGGCGCACCGAGTCGCCCATCACGGAGTGGCCGGCGCTCGTCGAGACCTGGCTGAAGGAGATCGGGGTCATTCCTTCGCCGAAACGCGAGGGGGAAGCGAACGTGCGCTGAAGGCGACGGCGGCCAGGGGCCGACTTCATTGCAGGAGCCGCACCAATCCGAGGGAATCCTTCCCTCGCTGAGTGGCGCGCGCTCAGGAGGGCGCTCGTGAGTACCTGCGAAGTGAAGCTGTACGGACCGGAGGACGCCGAGGCCCTCGTGGCCGCGGTCCTGGAATCCGTCGCCGAGGTCGGGCAGTGGATGGGCTGGTGTCATCCGGGCTTCTCGCTGGACGAGGCTCGCAGCTGGATCGCGACTCAGCAGGAGCTCGCGCGCGAGGGGCTCGCGTACGAGTTCACCATCCGCGATGCCGATGGCCGTTGCCTGGGTGGCTGCGGCGTCAATCAGGTGAACCTGGCCAACCGTTTCGCCAACCTCGGGTACTGGGTCCGCACATCGGCCATGGGCCATGGTGTGGCACCGGCCGCGGCTCGCTTGGTTGCGGACGAGGTGTTTCGGCGCACGGACCTCGTCCGATTGGAAATCCTCTGCGCGGTGGGCAACGTGAGGAGCCAGCGAGTGGCGGAGAAGATCGGGGCCTTGCGCGAAGGCGTGCTGCGCCAGCGACTGGTGATTCCCGGTGGGATGTCCGACGCCGT
>JADLGX010000077.1 GCA_020849095.1 Candidatus Eiseniibacteriota bacterium | reverse complement strand
TGGTATTCGTGAAGATTCATGGGTTCTCCCGTGATCCGAAGCCGTGGACGGCGCCTCGGGCGGCCCTGAGAGGATCATGGACAGGGGGAGTGAAGATGGACGGGGAAAGCTACCCAACGCCCCGCGGCGTGGCAAGCGGAGGGAGCCCGCCCCGCGACAGTCCATCGGCTCGGGCAGTCTCGAGGTCCGGGCGTACGGAAGAACGGCGCGCAAGCGAACGGCCGAGCTCCGGTCGACGGGCGGGCGAGCGCGCCGGCTTTGGCTGGGACGAGAGCGCCGGGCAGCAGACCGCCGGCCAGAATCGTCAGCGCTTCCCCCGAAGGCATCTGACGCCTGAACCGGCGGCCCTGCGTGCGACCCGGCGGCAGTGCGTAGGGCAAGGCGCAGGGGCGGCGAGAATGTGGCGTGGGTCCGTGCCGCCCGGAAAGGCTGTCGGGGCATCCGTGCGCCCGGGACTTCCCCACTATCAGGACAAAGCGCAATCCCGGTGGCGGAGGGGCAAGGAAATCTCGGGCCGCCGGCAAGAAAGCCGGCGAGGGCTCATTCGGCGGTCATCTCCCGCCTCAGCCACGCCCGGGCGAACGCCCACTGGCCGCGAACCCAGCGCTCGCTCATGCCCATGGCTTGCGCGATTTCCGCCTCGGTGAGTCCGGCGAAGAAGCGCATCTCCACGATCCTCGCCGCCGGCTCGTCCAGTTCCGCCAGCCTCCGGAGCGTGTCGTCGAGGATCAGCAGGTCCTCGATGCCGCCCGCGGACACCGCGACCGACTCGTCCACAGTGATGCGCTGCCATCCCCCGCCCCGCTTGGCGGCCAGATGCGCGCGCGCGTGGTCCACCAGCACCTGGCGCATCGCGCCGGCCGCGATCGCCAGGAAGTGGGTGCGGTCGTTCACGTCGAGCCGGGACTGCCGGGACAGTTTGAGGAAAGCCTCGTGCACCAGCGCGGTGGGCTGCAGCGTGTGGCCGACACGCTCCTGCCGCAGGTAGTGAGCGGCAAGCGACCGCAACTCCTCGTACACCTCGGGCAACAGGTCGGCGACGACCCGCCGCGGGTCGCTGGGAGTGGAATCCGTCACCGGTGAACCCGAACCAATCCGCGCCGCCATCGAATTCGGCCGCAGGGGGGGAAGCGCTTCATGAACGGCTCGGGGGGGCCGCAGTTCGAAGAGATACCATTCGCAGGGTATGCGAGCGGCCGCCGCGTCACAACGGAAGGTTGGGTCCAGCCGCTCCGCTCAGAAGGGCTTCACCGGAGTACTCTGCTCCGGCCCGACACGGCCGGTGACGATGTCGGCCACCAGGTAGTTCTCGCCGTACACGGGCGAACCACTCATCCGGCGCAACATCATCAACTGGCCCACGTGGGTCAGCGCGTCGGCGATCGGCCCCTGGAGCAGCCGCGGCAACTCCGCGCGGACGGGCTCACCGGACGCGAGGTGCGCGTCGAGCGCGGCGAGCGCGCCGAAGAACCGGGCGGCCTCGTCGTCCCACGCCGTGGGCGCGTGGTTCGGCCACTTCCCCTCGCCCTTCGCGTGCGACAGCGTCCACACGAGCAGGTCGCCCAGGTGGGCCAGGATGACCATCGGCGTGTGTCCGCCACCGGTGTCGAATGCCGCGAACTCGGGCGGCGCGCTCCGGATGGACTTGCCGCCGCGGTAGGCCAGCACGGCGAGCGAGTGACGCAGCAGTTCGCGGTCGGTCACGCGCTCAGCCCTCGTAGGCGCTGCGCCCGGCGCGGATGCGTTCGACCAGCGCGCTGGTGCTGAGCCCCTCGCGCAGCGCGATGCGTTCCACGCGGCCGCCGCGCGATTCCACGAACTCGCGCCCCACGATCTGGTCGAGCGCGTAGTCCCCGCCCTTGCACAGCACGTCGGGCGCGACCGCCTCGATGAGCCGGAGCGGCGTGTCGTCCTCGAAGAGCACCACCAGGTCCACGCACGCGAGCGCCGCCACGAGCGACGCGCGGTCTTCCTGAGAGAGGATCGGACGTTCCGGTCCCTTCAGCCGGCGCACGGAGGCGTCGCTGTTCACGCCCACGACCAGCCGGTCGCCGAGCGCGCGCGCCTCCTCGAGGTACTCCACGTGCCCGCGGTGCAGCAGGTCGTACACGCCGTTCGTGAACACGATCGAATCGCCAGCCGCTCGCCACAGCTCGAGCCGGGCGCTCGCGTCGGAAGGCAGCGCGAAGGGCGCGCTCACGACAGCGCGCCCGCGAGCGACTCGCGCAGCTGCGCCGGCGAGCACGTGGCGGTGCCGATCTCGCGAATGACCACACCGGCGGCGTGATTCGCCAGGTAGCAGGCCTCGGGATAGCTCGCGCCCGCGGCCAGCGCCACCGCGACGACGCTCACCACGGTGTCGCCCGCGCCGGTCACGTCGAACACCTCGCGCGCCACGGTGGGCAGGTGCGTGTAGCGCCCGCTCTTCTCGAACAGGCTCATGCCGTCGGGGCCGCGGGTGACCAGCGCGCACTCGGCGTCGAGACGCTTCTGCAGCCCCCAGCCCACTTCCATCAGGCTCGCCTCGTCGGTCACGCGGCGCCCCATGACGTAGCCGGCCTCGATCTGGTTGGGCGTCAGGATGCTCACGCCGTGGTAGGCGTCGATGTGGCTTTCCTTGGGGTCCACGCTGATCGGGATGCCGCGCGCGCGCGCCAGCGAGATGGCGTGGTCGAGCACGGCGCGCGTGAGCACGCCCTTGCCGTAGTCGCTGATCAGCAGGCCGTCGCACTGCGGTATTTCGCGCGTGAGCATGGCGAGCACGCCCTCGAGCGCCACGCCGTCGATCTCGGCGCGCGACTCCCAGTCGGCGCGCACGATCTGCTGGCTCTGCGCGATGATCCGTGTCTTGAAGGTGGTGGGGCGCGAGGCGTCCCGCACCAGCGAGCGCGTGTTCACGCCGCGGTCGGCGAACGCGTCGAGCAGCAGCTGGGCGCGCGAGTCGTCACCCAGCACGCCGACCAGCGCGGGCTCGGCGCCCAGCGCGACCAGGTTGGCGGCCACGTTGCCGGCGCCGCCCAGCGAACTGGACTCGCGCTGCACGTCCACCACGGGCACGGGGGCCTCGGGCGAGATGCGCTCGCAGCGGCCCCACAGGTAGTGATCCAGCATCAGGTCGCCGAGCACCAGGACGCGGCGACCGGCGAAGCGCGCCACGATTTCCTGCAGCGGCGCGAGCGCGAACGGCGGCGGGTTGGACATGCGCGGCAGGTTAGGTGCCACCCCGAGCGGGCGTCAACGCGCGAGCCGCCCCGGAGAGGACTCCCCGGGGCGGCTCGCGCTCTTCGGGCGGCGGGCGATCAGCGAACGACGCTCACGCGCCGGGTGAACAAATGCCCCGCCTGCTGCAGCCGGACCCAGTAGAGCCCCGGCGCGAACGACTCGCCGCGCAGGTCCAGCTGGTGCTGCCCCGCTCCCACGCCGGCCAGTTCGCGCGCGAACACGCGGCGGCCGGTCACGTCCACCAGGTCGATGCTGGCGGGCGCGGCGCTCGGCAGCGAGTAGCTGATCACGAAGCCGCGGCGGGCGGGGTTCGGCGAGATCGCGCCCAGCGACAGGCGCGATTCCTCGACCACGTCCACCCACACGTGCCCCATGGTCGCGGCCCCGACGCGCAGCGCGTACTGGTAGCGCGCCCCGCGCACCACGTCGGCATCCTCGTAGGCCACGGTGCCCGTGCCGTCCATGGGCAGTTCGCCGAGGCTCTCCCACTCTCCCGGCGACGAGCGGCGCTCGAGCGTGACGACCGTCGTCTGGTCCCCCGCCACGTGCCAGCGCAGGTGCACCCGGCCGCCCTCGACGCGCGCTTCCATCAGCGAGGCGAGCGCGGCGGTGGTGTTGTCGAGCTGGTACTCCCACAGGCCGCGGCCGTGCGTGGCCACGCGCAGGAGCCGCGCTCGCGGCTGGATCGCCATGTCGAACACGGCGACCACCGGCAGTCCGGTGCCGAGCGGAGTCCACGTGGCGCCGTAGTCCGACGACGTGTAGACGCCGATGTCGGTGCCCGCGTACAGGAAGTTGTGGCTCAGCGAGTCCACGACGAACGCGTTGACCGGCACGTCGGGAAGCCCGAAACCCGCCGGTTCCCACGCGCTGGCCCCGGCGGCCAGGTCGCGCGTGCGCCACACATGTTGCCCGGCGGCCAGGCCGTAGCCGCCGTAGGCCACGTACGCGGTGTTCGGGTCGGCGGGGTCGATCACCGCGCGCGCGACGAAGTTGGCCGGCATGCCCGCCAGCTTCACGTTGGTCAGCGTGCTCGAGCCGTTCGTGGTGGCGAACAGCTTGCCGTCCTCGCTGCCCACCAGGCGCACGTCGTCGTTCATCGCGGCGATGCCGATGGCGCTCACCGCGAGCCCGGGCGAGATCACCTGGCTCACGGCCGTCATCGTGTCGCCGCGCGACGTGGAGCGGTAGAGCTTGTCGGTGCCGAAGTAGAGCGTATTGGGCGTGCCCGGTCCCAGCGCGATGGGCGCATAGAACAGCACGGCGTCGCCGATCGAGATGCCGCTCGCCACGCCGTACGCCGCGCCGTCGCAGTTGAGCGCCGGCTCGGTGTAGCCCGCGCCGCGGAACGCCCAGTTGCCGTCGCGGGCGCAGGCGGTGGTGACCGCGCGGGCGACGCCGATCAGCGAGTTCGTCTGGTTGTAGTACGTGTGGTACATGACCACGTTCGACGTGTCCGCCGAACCCCGGTCGATGGCGGTGAACCCGCCGTCGCCGTAGTCCGCGCGCAACCAGCTGGCGTCGTGGTCGAGCCAGTTGGTGCCGTTGTCCTGCGTGCCGCCGATCGTGAAGTGCGGATCGTACGGATGCACGGCGAGGCTCTGGAACTGGGTCGCGCTGAACCCGGCCGTATTGCGGCTCGTCCAGCTGGACCCGTGGTCGTCGGAACGATAGATGCCGCCGTCGTTGCCCATGTAGACCACGGCCGGGTCCGACGGGCTGCACACGATCGCATGGCAATCGGCGTGGATCGCGCCGCCGTCCCAGTTGATGTCGGCGAACGACGCGCCGCCGTCCACCGAACGCGTGTACTCGCGCGAGCAGGTGCCGTAGGCCGAGCCGCCCAGATGCACGATGCTCGTGTCGCCGGGCTCGGCCGCCACGACGATGTCGTACCAGCACTGGTTGCCGCAGAAGCCGCCGCCGCCGGGCCGCTTGCTGGTAAACGTGAGTCCGCCGTCGTCGGAGCGGCGCAGCGCGCCGGAGCCCGTCACGCACGAGGTGCCCGAGGCGGACTCGCTGGTGGCCAGCCACACGCGCGAGCCGCCGCCCGGCTTGGCGCTGACGGCGAACCGGCCGCGGCCGTTCGCATCGGTGGTCGCCAGCACCAGGCTGAAGGGCGACCAGGATTCGAGCGCGCGGTCGGTGCGGTACACGCCGCCCAGCCCCACGGTGGAACGCACGTAGCACAGGATCACGTTCGGGTCGTCGGGCAGGAACGCCATGTCCATGACCGAACGGTTGCCCGTGGTGTCCGGCGCCACGTTGCCGTCACCCGACACGCGGATCTTCTCGAACGAGGGGCTCGCGCTGGTGGCGTTCGCGCTGCGGAAGATGCCGCGCGGCGCCAGCGGCGGAACGGTGTTGGACAGCGCGTCGCAGCCGGTGCCGCCGACGCCCGACGCGGTCGCCACCCAGATGCTGTCCGGGTTGGTCGGGTGGACCAGGATCTTGCTGATCGCGCGCCCGGTGAAGGCGTGCGTTCCGGCGACGAGCGTGGTGACGGGAGGATCGAAGGGCCCCGCGAGCACGGGCGTGGAGTTGACGCCGTCGATTCGGTACAGCCCCACTCCGAAGTAGCTGTCGCACGAACTGCTCGGCTCGCCGGTTCCCACGAACAGGATGCTCGGGTCGGAGGGCGCCAGCGCGATCGCGCCGATCGCGAGCGAGGCGGCGTCGTCGAACAGGCTGGTCCAGTTCGCTCCGCCGTCGAACGAGCGGTACACGCCGCCCTGGGCCGTGCCCACGTAGACCGTGTCGGCGTGCTCGGGATCGATCGCGATGCAGGTCACACGGCCGCTGACCGGCACGACCGGAAAGGTCTGTCCGTTGGGAATGGGCGAGGGACCGAGCGGCACCCAGCCCGGGCCGACGCCGAACGGGCCCAGGTCGCGCTGCTGCGCCTTCATGGCGCCGATCGCCCGCACCCGGTCACGCGAACCGGCGCCGGCGAGCGTGCCGCGCATCTGGTCGAGCCAGCCCTGCCGGCGCGCCAGGTACTCCCCGCGTTCGAGCCTGCCCTTCATGAAGCCGGGCATGTCGGGATCCACCTCGCGAGTGGCGGATACGGCGCGTTCGGGTGGGGTCCACGCCGCGGGGCGCGTGGCGGCGAACGAAGCGGCGGGCAGTGCGGCAGCCAGCAAGGCGACCGCGAGGAGCGGGCGAACGTCCATGGCGCGACCTCGGGTAGGGAGTGTTCGATGGAGAATCGGGTCGCGGAAAACTAATGCCCGGCGAGCGGGGCGCCAAACCAAAATAAACGCGGACCCGAATCCGTCGTGGACCGGGCCCGCGTGCGTGAAGCTCCGCTTCGCTGAGAGTCGTACAGCGCTGCGCGTGCCACACCGCGATTGCCTTCGTCCTGACGGCAGGGTTCGCGGGGGAACGCAACCGCATGAAAGCGCACTGTGGCCGCGGAATCAATCCGGCGGCGGCTGCACCGCCGAAAATTGACGCGATTTCTCCGCCCGAATAGCGTGCCGCCATGGCACTCGAAATCGTCCCGTTCGCCGATGCCGCGCACGAAGTGCTGCGAACTCTCCTGCACGACCCGTCCATCGCGCCGCAGTTCGACAAGTTCCTCGGTCCCGACGGGCTCGAGCACAAGCTCGCCGACCGCAAGCTCGACCGCGACTGCCTGCGCGTGGCCTACCTCGACGGCGCGCCGGTGGGCTTCGGCGTCGCGTGGGTGCTGCCGCAGCCCGGCAGCGTGTGGACGATGACGCGCGTCGCCGTGCTCGAACCGCATCGCGGCAAGGGCGTGGGGCGCGCGCTGGCCGAGAGCGTGATTGCCGCCGTGCGCGCCAAGGCCCCGGCCGGCGACTCGGTTCAGGTGGCGGGCGCGGCGTGGCTGCCGCAGGAGCACGCCGAGGCGCTGGCCGCCTCCATGGGCTTCGCGCACGAGCGCTTCTTCTGGCTCATGGAGCGTCCGCGCGGCCCCGTCGCCGCCCCCGCGTGGCCCGAAGGCGTGACCGTGCGGCCGTTCGACGGCAGTGACGGCATGCTGCGTTCGTGGCGCGACGTGTACAACGACTCGTTCGCGCAGCACTTCCGCTTCACGCCGACGACGCTCGAGGAGGGCCGCGCGATCGTGGCGGGCCCGCACTTTCGGGCCGACGGGCTGCTGCTGGCGTTCCAGGGCGGCGCGTGCGCCGGCTTCTGCCGCATCGAACTGCACGAGACCCGCGGCGAGATCGGCGTGCTCGGCACCGCGCACGCCGCGCGCGGGATCGGCCTGGGACGCGCGCTCCTTCGCTGGGGCGTGCAGTGGCTCGAGACGCACACCACTACGCCCGTGACGCTCCTGGTGGACGGCGAGAACGAGAACGCGCTGGGCCTGTACCGCAGCGAGGGCTTCGAGGTGTCGCGCACGCGCCGCATCTGGGGGCGCACCTACGGGGCGAACGAGTGAGCGAAGCGCCCGCGGCGCCGCCCCGGTCGCTCGCCACGTTCCTCGTGCTCTGGAGCACGCAGACGCTGTCGCTCTTCGGCTCGTTCGTCACTCAGTTCGCGATCAACATCTGGCTCACGATCGAGAAGTACCCGCTGCCGGGCCAGCGGTCCGAGTTGGCTCTCGCGCTCACGGTCACCACCGTGGCCGGCACGCTGCCGCTCATCTTCTTCATGCCCGTCGCCGGCGCGTTCGCCGACCGCCACGACCGCCGCCGCATCCTGCTGGCCGCGAACGTCGTCTCCGCGCTGCTCACCGCACTGCTGGTCGCCCTGCACGCGACGCACACGCTCACGCTGTGGAACGCCGCCGCGGTGCTGGCGGGCTACGCGCTTGCCGGGTCGTTCCACAGCGCCGCGTTCGACAGTTCGTACGCGCTCCTGGTGCCCGAGCGCCACATGGGGCGGGCGACCGGACTCATGCAGACGTCGTTCGCGCTCTCGCAGGTGCTCGCCCCCGCCCTGGCGGCCACTCTCGTGGCGCTGCCCGCGCTGGCGCGCGCCGGCCGCGTGCCGTTGCCGCCCACGCTGTCGAGCGGCGTGCCGTTCGCGTTCGCCGCCGACGCGCTGTCGTTCGTGGCGGCGGCGGTGGCCGTGGCGCTGCTGCGCTTTCCGCCCGCGCCGCCGAACGAGTCGCGTGGCGCCAGCGTGTGGCACGACACGGCCGAGGGCTTCTCGTGGATCGCGCGCCGGCCGCCGCTGCTGTGGCTCATCAGCTTCGGCGGGCTCGCCAACTTCACGTTCGCGCCGCTCATGCTGCTCATGCCGCTGCTGGTGCGCGACCGGCTCGCGGCCGACTGCGCCCGGCACCATTTGTCCTACGAGGGCGCGCTCGCGCTCACCAACTCACTCATGGGACTCGGCGGCGTCGTGGGCGGCATCGCCATGACCGCGTGGGGCGGGCTCAAGACGCGGCGCGTGTACGGCATGATCGGCGCCATGGTCCTGCTCGGCGTGGGGCAACTCGTGGCCGGGCTGTCCACGAGCGTGGTGGCGTTCTCGGCCGGGCTCTTCCTGGCCGAGCTGCTGGTGCCGGCGCTCAACTCACACTCATTTCTCCTTTGGCAGGGGCTCACCCCTCCGGGGTTGCTGGCTCGCGCGCTCAGCGTGCGGCGCTTCATCGCGCAGAGCGCGTTTCCGGTGGGCACGATGATCTCGGGCTGGCTCGCGGCGCGCTTCGAGCCGTGGCTGATCGTGTCGTGCGCCGGCGCGATCCTGGCCGCGTGGTGCGCGGCGCAGATGCTCTCGCCGTCCTTCTCGACGCTCGAAGCGCGCTTGCACGAGAGCGCCGCGAACTGAAGTCCGCTCAGCGCCTCAGGTCGAACCGCTGCCGGCACCACACGGCAACGGGCCGCCCCGCGCGAACGGCCGGATAGAAGCGCATCGCCAGCGCCGCCTCGATCGCGGCTTCGACCGTGGCGCTGTCGGCATCGCCCTCGGCGAACATCGCGTCGGACACTTCGCCGTTCTCATCCACGCGCACGTCCAGCTCGAGCCAGCCGCGGCGCGCGCGGGCGCGGTCGAGCGGCGCGTCCGAGCGCACGATGGGCGCGCGCAGCTCGTCGTCGGAGGCCAGCTCACCCGCCGCCGGGGGCGCCACGTGCGGTTCGGGCAGGGCGCTCTCCACGGCGGGCAACGGCAGGCTCAGCTCCGCGCGCGCGGGCGCCACCCGCACCAGGGTCATACGCGCGGGCGTAGCGCCCAGCGTGTCGAAGTCGCGCATCGGCCGTGGCGCGCCGAGCGCGGTGTCGCTGGATGCGGCATCGGCCGCGGTCATGGCCGGCAACGAGCCCTCGGGGGGCGCGCCCTGGCCGGGGCCGCAGCCCGCGAGAGAGGCCCCGAACAGCAGGCCGCACATCAGAAGAGGAGTCCGCACCGTCGCAGGTTAGCCCCGGCGGGGAGCGAACGGCCAGTGGCGCAGCGCGTGGACCCCGCCCCGAGCCGGGGCTTGTCCCCCTCCGGGGGCAGGTCTACTGTCGAGGCATGACCTCTCGCGAACGCATGCTCGCCGCCCTGCGCGGCGCCGAACTCGACCGCCCGCCCGTGTCGTTCTGGGGCCATGTCTACCACCGTGAGTCCAGCGCGCAGGACCTGGCCGCGCACACGATGGAGCGCTGGCGCCGGTTCGAATGGGACTGGGTCAAGCTCAACCCTCGCAAGCACTGCTTCGTCGAGGACTGGGGCGTGCGCTACCGCTACAGCGGCATTCCCGACGCCAAGCCCACGCTCGAGTACTTCCCGGTCGCGAACAGTTCGGACTGGGACCGCATCGACGAGATCCCGCACGACCAGGGCGTGCTCGGCGAGCAGCTGGCCGCCGTGAAGCTGCTGCGCGAACAGCTGCCCGCCGACGTTCCCATTCTGGCCACGGTGTTCACCCCGCTCGCGGTGATGGGCGAACTCACCGAGCCGCCGACGCTGCTGCGCGACCACCTCACGAGCGCGCCCGCCGCGGTCGAGCGCGCGCTCGAAAAGGTGACGCGCGTGTACGAGAAGTTCGCCGCGGCGCTCATGCAGGCCGGCGCCGATGGCCTGTACCTGGCCACGGTGGACTGGGGCTCGCGCCGGTTCGTGACTCCCGAAAGCCTCAGGCGCTGGTCGCGGCCGTACGACCTGCGCGTGCTCGCGGCCGCCGGCGCGTCGCCGTTTCACACGCTGCACGTGTGCAAGGACGACTGCCTGCTGTTCGAGTACTCCGACTATCCGGTGGGCGCGTTCTCCTGGGACGCGACCGCGCCGGGAAATCCCTCGCTCGCCGAAGGACTGCAGCGCCTGAACGGCGCCGTCATGGGAGGCATCTCCCACGAAGGCGCTCTGCTCGACGCTTCGCCCGACGGCGTGCGGTTGCAGTACCGCCGTGCGCTCGAGCAGACGGGCGGACGGCGCTGGTTGGTCGCGCCCGGGTGCTCGATGCCACCCGAAACACCCGAGGGAAACCTCGCGGCGATCCGGGAAGACGTCCTCCACACGGTCGCGTCCGAAGGGCGCATGACCCGATAGCAGTCGGCTGCGCCCTCGACGGGGGCGGTTCCCCGCCGCTCCTTCATCAGGGGAGGTGCGCCATGCTGAGGAACACGCTCATCGCCGTGTTGCTGCTGGTGATTCCCACCGTGATCGGCGCGCAGAGCCTGGACCGGTATCCGCCGGGCACGCCGGTTCCCGTTCCGCGCGGCCAGAACCAGACCGGCACGCTTCCGGTGCCGCGCCACTCGGTGGGTTCGGTCGCCGTGGGCGACCGCGCTCCCGACTTCGAGCTCGAGCGCGCGACGGGAGGACGGCAGCGGCTGTCCGAACTGCGCGGCGGCTGGACCGCGCTGTGGTTCGGCGCGCACCTGACCGACCTGCCGGACGCCTGCGCGATCGCGAAGGAACTCGAGAAGGACGAAGTCACGTTCGTCGTGGTCGCTGCCGAGCGGGCGGGCCGCCTGCGCGGCTGGCTCGAGAAGAATCCCACCACGGCGATGCTGCTCTCGGATGCCGCGTGTGACATCGCCAGCGAGTACGGCGCGTTCGACGCCGCGCGCGGCCAGCCGACGTGCGGACTCGTCGTGCTGGACGACCAGGGCATCGTTCGCGTGGCCGTCGTGGGGCACGCCCTGCCCCCGGGTGAGGCGGCCCGCATGGTGCAAATCGCCAAGACCAGTCTCTAGCTTTGCACGGCGCCCCGGTGATTCGCTGGGGCGCCGTCTGTTGCCTCTTCGCGATTCGCACCGATTCATGGGGCGGCGGGTCGGGGACGATACGCCCAGTGGAGTGGTTGGACACCATCCGCAGGCAGATCTTCCCAAGAGGGCAACCATGACACCGCGCTGGATCCCCATGACTGTATTGCTGCTCACGGTCGGCGTGACGAGCGCCACCGCCGGCGGCTGGAACTCTCCTCCCTCGAACCCGCTCGCTCAGTCGCCGCTTCCGCTCGTGCCGCTCGGCACCAGCGCGGAGTACGCCGTCCTCGACGTGGGCTCCTCCGCGCCGGACTTCGCCTACCAGGCGATCGGCGGCGGCTGGAACCGCCTTCACGATCTTCGCCAGCAGGGTCCCGTGCTGCTGGTGGTCGCCGCCGGCGAGGAACAGCTCGCGTCGCTGCAGCGCGAACGCGAGGAACTCCTCCGCATGGGCGTGGTGCCCGTTGCCGTCGTGGACCGGCGCGCGAGCGCGTGCCGGCGTCACATCGCGCGGCTCGGCCTGACCTATCCCGTGATCCCCGACCCGACGCGCATCATTGCCGCGCAGTTCAACGCGCTCGATCCCAGTTCGCGCGCCGCCGCTCCCGCGTGGTTCGTGCTCGACGAGCGCGGCCGCGTGCGCGACCTCAACCGTCACCAGTGGCCGAGCCGCGAGTGGGCGGACATCGCCTCCAGCGCGCTCGGGCTTCCCCGCAGTTCCGAACCCCGCCCGGCTTCGACGCGCTGAGCGGGACCGAAGCAGGACGGGCGCGGTGGCCATTGCGGCCGCCGCGCCCGTTCTCGTGGGTCGCCGGCCGGATCAGGCCGCGCGGCGGTGGAGCCTTCCGCTCACGGTGCGCAGCGCGTTCTCGACGTCTTCCCACGAGAAGGGCTTGGCCATGACCAGGTCCACGCCACGCGATGCCGCCGCCTCCTCTTCCAGCTGGAAGCCCCAGCCGGTCACGAGCACGACCGCGGGCGAGGGCTCGAGCGCCCGGGCGGCGAGCGCGACTTCCCAGCCGTTCACTTCGGGCATGCCGAGGTCGGTGAACACCACGTCGAACGTGTGGTTGCGCAGCGCCTCGATGCCGGTGGGACCGCCGTGCGCGCGCGTGACCTCCATGCCCATCGCGGCGAGCAGGTCCACGAGCACCTCGAGCACGGTCTCTTCGTCGTCCACCACGAGCGCGCGCAGGCGCTCCGGGGGCACGGTCGCGTCGGTGGGCCGCTGGTCGGACTCGATCGCGCCGACCGGGAACTCGAGCGTAAATACCGTGCCCACGCCTGGCTCGCTGTTGACCTCGATCGTGCCACGGTGCCGGGACACGATGCCGTAGGCGACCGACAGTCCCAGGCCGGTGCCCTTGATCTCCTTGGTCGTGAAGAACGGATCGAAGATCTTGGCCCGCGTGTCCTCGTCCATGCCCACGCCGGAGTCGCGCAGGTGCACGCGCACGACGTCGGCGCCGTTCTCGGACGCCAGCCACAGGCCGCCGCCCTCGGGCATGGCGTCGATGGCGTTGAGCACGAGGTTCGTGAACACCTCGCGCAACTCGGACGCGTTGCCCGCCGTCGGCAGGTTGGCCTGCAGCTCCAGGTGCACGTCCACCTGGACCCCGCGCCGCTTGGCGCCCGACTCCCAGGCCGGCCGCGTCAGTTCGAGCACCCCGAGCAGCACCTGGTTGATGTCGATGGTCTCGAACCGTTCGTCCTGGCGGACGCGCGTGAACTCCTGCACGCGGCGCACGGTGTGCGCCCCGTCGAGCGCCGCCTGTTCGATCACGCTCAGCTGGCGGCGCAGCTCGCCGTCGGTGCTGGTCTGCAGCAGCAGCTGGGTGCGTCCGAGGATGGCGGCGAGGATGTTGTTGAAGTCGTGCGCGACGCCGCCGGCCATTTCGCCGAGCGCGTTGAGCTTGGCCGACTGCACCAGCTGGGCCTGCGTCTGGCGCAGTTCGTCGAACGCCACCTTCATGTCGGCGTACAGCCGCGCGTTGGCGATGGCCGCGCTGCACTGCCCGGCGAACAGCGTGGCCAGCTCGAGGTCCTCGGTCTGGAAGCCGCGCGGCCCGATGCGCGTGAGCGTGATGACGCCCACCACCCGGTCGCGCGACAGCAGCGGCACGCACAGCAGCGCGGTCTGTTCGGGCGGCGTGCCCGGCACGGTCACGGCGCGCGGGTCGGCCTCGGCGTCGTTCACGATCTCGCCGCGTCCCGTCTGCGCCACCATGCCCGTGATGCCCTCGCCCAGCTTGAGGCGCACGGCCATCATCTCTTCCATGTACGAGCGCGCGTCGCAGACCACCGGCACCAGCACCTGTTCCTGTTCGTCGAACAGGAACACGCTGCACTCGTCGGTCTGGATCACCTGGCGCACGAGCTTGGCGATCGTGCCGAGAATGGTGTTGAGGTCGAGCGAGTTGACCACCGCGTGGCTCACCTCGAGCAGCGCGGCGAACTTTTCCTTCTGCCGCTTCTCGCGCTCGAGCATGTCGGCCAGCGT
>JADLGX010000076.1 GCA_020849095.1 Candidatus Eiseniibacteriota bacterium | reverse complement strand
CGGCCGGCGTGTGGCCGTCGTGGCCGATGGCCGCGCGATGCCGGCGGGCGAGCACGAGCTGCGGCTCGACGTGCGGTCACTGCCCGCGGGCGTCTACCTCGCCCGGCTGCGGGCCGCTGGCGCCGAGCAGGTGCAGCGCCTTCTCGTCGTACGCTGATATCGAGGCGTCCTGCGCCCCGTCACTCGCGTTCGGGTGACGGGGCCTCGCTCCTGCGCGGGCGGGAATGCGTCCACTCGAGCGATCAACGAAGGATGAACAGACGTCTCGAGGCGACCGGTCGTCCCCCGCTCTGGAGCCGGACGAAGTACAGACCGGGCTGCAGTTGCGCCGATCGCAGAAGCGCCGTGTGCCTTCCGGGCTCGCGGTCGCGGCTGTCGAGCAGCGCGACTTCCCTTCCCTGCACGTCCACGACGCTGAGCCGGACCGGCGCCGCGACGGAAAGCGTGTAGGCGAGCGTCGCCGGCCCGCGCACGGGATGCGGTGAGAGCGGCTCGATCGAGAAGGGCGCCGAGGGCCTTCCGGGTTGCACGCCGGTCGTGAACGCGATCGTGAGAGGCGCAGCCAGAACCGCGAAGCCGGTCGATCCATCCTCGTCGCGCGCGTCCACGCGAATCCATCCTAGTCCCGTTGAACCCGGCGGCGGCACGGTCCAGTCGTAGCAATTGGCGCCGGTCACGCCGGCGGCGACCAGCTCCCACGGCCCGGTCGAGCTCGTGCTGGAGTAGTGGATGTCGGCCGAGAGCACGGCCTGGTCATCGCTCGCCTGCCAGTGGATGAGGGCGTGGGAGCCCGTGATGAGCGCGTCGCCGGCGCCGGGCGCCAGCAGGCTTACCAGAGGCGCCGAAGCGTTGACGGGTCGCAACAGCACGAGGCTGGGACGGAACAGCGGACCGGCGAGCAACTGCGGGGTGCCGCCGACCACCAGGCCGCTGGCGTGGCGAACCAGCGACAGGATCGGCGGCCCGTATTCGTACCCCAAGTTCTTGTAGATGTTCGGATACCAGTCGCGAGGCGCGCCGCTCGTCGCGTCGAGTGCAACGAGCGCGTTCTTCATGTCCGCGATCAGTTCGTCATCCAGCATGCCGAGGACCACAGTCGAGTCTTCGCAAAGAATCGTCGCCGCGGAGGCAAACGGCCACGAGGGCCATGGCGTCAGCGCGCCAGAGGTCGTCCGCACGGCGGCGATTCCGTTGCGCGGCTGACCCGCGACGGACCAAAACGCGCCAGACACGTAGAGCGTCGTGTCCAGCCGGGAAACCGCTTCGACCCTTCCGGTCACATGAGCGTCCCAGTCCAGCGCGACACCGCTGGAGCTGTCCACGGCCGCCATCCCCAGTCGGGCCAGCCCTCCGACAAGGTCGAACTCGCCCGTGAGAAACACGCGGTCGCCCACCGGGACGATGGCGCTGATGTGCTCGTACATGGGATTCGCCGCGAAATGGTAACTCGGCTGCCATGCCGTCGGCAGTCCGCTCGCCAGATCCAAAGCCGCGAGCGCATGCCGTGAGGGCGATCGAAACGCTGGCAGATCGCCTTCCATGAAGAGCTTGCTGCCGTCGGTCGCGAGCACGCGGACCGCATTGTCGAACGCGCCTGCGGGATTCCACGGCATCAACTCCCCGGTTCCGCGCTCGAACGCCGCGAGCCCTCCGCGATGGAACCCGTTGACGGAGGTGAACCAGCCCCCCGCCACGAGCGTCGAGCCCGTCACCACGAGCTGCGAGGGAAAGCCGTCCAGCTGCGGGTTCCACGGCAGCACCCGGCGGGTCCTCATGTCGATGGCGCCCAGCCCATGTGCGTCGCGGCCGCCGCAACCCGCAAAGTAGCCGCTGGCAAACACGCGCGAAGGTGAACAACTGAGGTGGCTGACGGGCTGGTCCGCTCCCGGGTTCCATGGCAACACCGCCCCCGTCAACGTGTCCACCGCTGCCAGATGAACGCGAGGTTGCCCTCCGGCGTGCAAGAACAAGCCTCCGAGGTACACGACATCACCGTCGGCTGCGAGCGTGCTATTCGAGGCGATGTCCAACTGCGGATT
The DNA here is from genome assembly GCA_020849095.1 of Candidatus Eiseniibacteriota bacterium. Classification (GTDB taxonomy): domain Bacteria; phylum Eisenbacteria; class RBG-16-71-46; order RBG-16-71-46; family RBG-16-71-46; genus CAIXRL01. Next base: position 1,673 of record JADLGX010000076.1, on the reverse strand, counting down.
CCACGGCGTTGCCAGGGCGGTCCCGGTTCCCACGGCAGCCAGTTGGTCGCGCGCGGCGCCGCCCGCATTCGCGAACCAACCGGTCAGGTAGAGCGACCCGCCAGAGAGGCAAAGGCGCTGCACGGAGCCGTCCAGGTTCGCGTTCCACTCCAGCGCGGTGCCGCCCCAGGGTTCGATCGCAGCGACCCCCCTGCGAGTCGCGCCGCCAATGTGCTGAAAGCTGCCTCCGACGAAGACAACGTCGTCGGCGATCGCGAGAGCGTTCACTTCCCCGTCCGGACTGGGATTCCACTTCGTCGCCAAAGCGGTCAGCCCGTCGATCGCGGCAAGACCGTTGCGCGGCTGCCCGGAGACCTGATCGAACCGCCCGGCCACATAGATGAGCTTTCCGTCCGTCGCCAACGCGTGCCACTCCGCCTGGCCGTCGGGGTCGGAGCCGGTGGGCGCCCATGGAAGGACCGCGCCGGTGTGCATGTCCAGCGCCCCGATCCCGTGCCGTGGCAGCCCCCCCAACGCGGTGAAGTTGCCCGCCACGTAGAGCGTGCCGCCGATGCGCACCATGTGCTCGACGATGCCCTCGACGGCCGGGTTCCATCCATCCAGCGAACCGTCGGCGCGGATGTGCGCGAGCCCGGAACGAGGAACGCCCGAGATCGCAGCGAACGATCCGCCCACGTAGCAGCCGCCTTCACCGTCCGGCAGTGTCGTCGTGGCGGACCGAATGGAGGTGAACGCGAAGGGCCCCACCCCCTGCCCGGTGACGACGCGCGGCCACGGGGCGATCGGCAGGCCGCTCGCGGCGTCGAGAGCGACCATGCTGCCGTTCGAGTATCCGATCCAGGAGAAGTCCCCGCCCAGGAACAACGTGTCCCCGGCCAGCGCCATCATGCGCACGGTTCCGGACGTGACGGGAAAATCCGCGGCGGGGACCTGCGCCATCGAGGCGGGCGGCGGCAGGATCCCGAGTGCGATCGCAAGCGTCCAGACCGGCAGCGACTTCATCCGGGTCCCTCCGTCGAATGACCTTCAGCGCCCTCGATCAGGCTCACGTGACACGGGCTCACCCTTAGGTTGTCGGCGGCAGGGGATCACCCCAACACCCTCCAGCCGCGCTTGGCCAGCAGCACGCGCACGCGCTCGCGCACGTCGCCGTTTAGTTCGACCGCGCCGGTGCGTACGGTGCCGCCGGTGCCGCAGCTCTTCTTGAGCGCGCCGGCCAGCTCGCTGAGAAACTCCTCGTTCTGCGGGAGCCCGTCCACCACCGTCACGGTCTTGCCGCCACGGCCGGCCTTTTCCATGCGCAGCTTGGCCACGATCTTCGCGGGCACCTCGGCGTTCTGCGCGCCGGGACGCGAGCACTTGCAGTCCTTGGCGGGCCAGCCGCAGTCCGGGCACATGCGCCCGGCGCCGGTCGTGTACACGATGCGAGTGTTCATGGGCGGCAATGTAGCGGTCCGGCATGCCGGCGTTCAATCCCGCCGCTCAGCGTGTGGCGTTCTCGGTGCGCCGAAAGCTGCGGTAGAGCAGCAGGTCGTAGGCGATCTTGAGCCCTCCCGCCACGAAGAAGGGCGTGCCGGCCCCGGCCAGCAGGAACGCGCTTCCCATCACCGGCGCGAGCGCGGCGCCGAGTGAGCGCGCAATACCGGTCACGCCGGCCGCGGCCGAGCGCTCGT
>JADLGX010000075.1 GCA_020849095.1 Candidatus Eiseniibacteriota bacterium | reverse complement strand
GGCGACGAGCACGGCAACCGCCTCAAGCCGGGCGTCTACATGGCGCGCCTGTCGGCGGCCGGTCAGACGGTCAACCGGCGGTTCGTGGTCGTTCAGTAACGAGCCAGCTCGCAGCAGACGAAACGGGCTCCCGGCCGCGATGGCCGGGAGCCCGTTCTCGCTTCGGCGGCGGCGGTCAGCGATCGCGCCGGGCGGTCGCCTCGATCAGGGATTCGAGCAGCTCCGGCTTCTCGCAGTGCCGCGCGATCGCGGTCTCGACCGACTTCATGATGCGGGCCGCCTCGGCCCGGGCGCGCTTCTCGCCCACGGCCGCCGGGTACGTGGCCTTGCCGCGCGCCTCGTCGGTGCCCACGCGCTTGCCCAGCGTGCCCAGCGTGGAACCCGCGTTGAGCAGGTCGTCGTGGATCTGGAACGCGAATCCCAGCATGACGCCGGTCTCGTGGAGCCGCTCGACCGTGCGTGCCGGAGCGTCGCCGGCCAGCGCGCCCAGCGCCAGCGACGTGCCCATGAGCGCGCCCGTCTTGCGCGTGTGGATGTGGCGCACCGCGCTCGCCGTGGCCTTGCGGCCCTCGGCGGCGATGTCGAGCGCCTGCCCTCCCACCAGCTCTTCGGCGCCGGCCGCGCGGCCCAGGCGGCGCACCGCGTCCACCACGCGCGCGTCGGGCACGCCCTGCTCGCGCAGGCGCGTCAGCTCCTCGAACGCGAACGCGATCAGCGCGTCGCCCGACAGCACGCCGAGCGCCTCGCCGAACTTCTTGTGCGTGGTCAGCCGGCCGCGGCGGTAGTCGTCGTCGTCCATCGCGGGCAGGTCGTCGTGCACGAGCGAAAAGGCGTGCACGCACTCCACCGCCACCGCGGCGGGCAGCGCGCGCTTCCACTCGCCGCCCACGGCCTCGCACGCGGTGAGCACGAGCAGCGGGCGCAGGCGCTTGCCCGGCGACAACGCCGCGTAGCGCAGCGCCTGCCCGAGCCGTCCCGGCCCGCCGGCGCGCTCGCGCACGGCGCGCGTCAGGAACCGTTCGAACGTGGCCAGCCGGGTCTGCAGCTCGCGGCTGCCGGCGGACAGCGCCGTCGTCGCGCGTTTCGCGCGTGTCGCGGCCATGATCAGAAGAGCAGCTCGCCCGGCGCGGTCTTGCCGGGGCGTTCCGCGTCGGATTCCATCGGCTCGGTGGTCGGGGTGCCGTCTTCCTCGCTCTCGACCAGCCGCTCGATGCGCTTCTCGGCCTCGTCGAGCGTGGAGGTGAGCCGGCGCGAGAGCTTGACGCCCTCCTCGTAGCGCGCGATGGAATCCTCGAGCGACAGCTGGCCGCCCTCGAGTTCCTCGACGATCGTCTCGAGGCGCTTCATGGCCTCTTCGAAGCTGAGCTGCGGTCCGCCGTCAGCGGTGGGCTTCTTCGCCGCCATCCTGTCCTCCGGGTCGAAGCGTTTCGATCACCGCGCCGGCCTCGCCGCGCGCGAACTCGACAGTAATCCGGTCACCGGTCTTCAGCGAATCGGCGCCGCGCACCAGGCGGCCGTCGGCCGCGCGCACCAGCGTGTAACCCCGCTCCAGCACCGCGCGCGGCGACAGCGCGCGCAGGCGGTCCTCGAGCGAGCCCAGGCTGCGCCGCTCGCCCAGCGCCATGCCGGTCACGGCGTTGGTCAGCCGGCCGCCCAGCGCCGTGACCCGTTCGTGGCGCCCGGCCAGCACGCGCGGAAACTCGCGCATCCCGTAGGCGCGCGCCAGCGAGTCGGCGCGGCCGCGGGCGTCGCGCACGTGCGCGCGCAGCGCGGTGCCGAGCCGCTCGCGGGCGTCGTCGATGCGCTGCTGCAGCGTCGTGAACACGTCACGCACGCGGCGAAAGCCGTACTGGCCGAGCAGTCCTTCGAGCGCGCGGCGGCGCGAGCGCAGCGCCTCGTCCATCGCGCGCGACGAGCGCCCGGTCATGCTCTCGATCCGGTGCTTGAGCTCGCCGGCGTCACGCACGGCCATTTCGGCGGCGTTGCTGGGAGTCGCGGCCCGCGCGTCGGCCACGAAGTCAGCGAGCGTGGTGTCCACCTCGTGCCCGACGGCGGAAATCACGGGAATGCGCGAGGCGGCGATCGCGCGAACGACCGGCTCCTCGTTGAAGGCCCAAAGGTCCTCGATCGAGCCGCCGCCGCGGCCCACGATGAGCAGGTCCACGCCGGCGTAACGGTTGAAGCGCTCGATGGCCGCGGCGATCTCCTCGGCGGCGCCCTGCCCCTGCACCTTGACCGGCGCGAGCACGATCGCGATTCCGGGCCAGCGGCCGCGCAGCACTTTGATCACGTCGCGCACGGCGGCGCCGATGGGCGACGTGACCACGCCGATGCGCATGGGATAGCGCGGCAGCGGCTTCTTGCGCGCGGCGTCGAAGAGCCCCTCGGCGGCCAGCCGGCGCTTGAGCTCCTCGAGTTGCAGCAGCAGCGCGCCGATGCCGGCCGGGCGCATCTGGCGGACCGAGAACTGGCACTTGCCGTTCGGCCCGTAAAAATCCATCTCGCCGAACGCCTCGACTTCCATGCCGTCCTTGGGCTGGAACGTGAGCCGTCCCGCCTGCGCCCGCCACATCACGCCCGGCACCATCGCCGGGGTTCCGTCCTTGAGGCTGAAGTACAGGTGGCCGCTGTCGTACCGCTTGACGCCGGTGAGTTCGCCCTTCACCCACACGCCGGGAAACGACTCGTTGAGCGTCTCCTTGATGGCGCGCGCGAGCTCGCCCACCGTGAGGATGCGGTCCTCCTGCTGAGGACTCACCGCCACGACGCGGCCCCCCGCTTCTGCCGCTTCGACGTCAGACGCTCACCGCCGCGCACTGGCGCTCGGCCGCGATCACGGTGTTGAGCACCACGAGCGCCACCGTCATGGGACCGACGCCGCCGGGAACCGGGGTGATGGCCGAGGCGATGTGCTTCACGGCCTCGAAGTCCACGTCGCCCGTCAGCCGGCTCTTGCCCCCCGGCACTTCCATGCGATGGATGCCCACGTCCACGACCACGGCGCCGGGCTTGACCCAGTCCGCCGTCACCATGTGGCGCTTGCCCACCGCGGCCACCAGCACGTCGGCCTGGCGCGCGAGCGCGCGCAGTTCGGGGCCGCTCGCGCTGTGCCCGATCGTGACGGTCATGTCGCAGCCCTTGGACGACAGCAGCGTCGCCGCGGGACGGCCCACGATGTGGCTGCGGCCGAGCACGACGGCGTGCTTCCCCTTGAGCGGGATCTCGTAGTACTGCAGCAGCCGCACCACGCCGTAGGGCGTGGCGGGCACGAAGCCCGGCAGTCCCAGCGCGAGCCGTCCAGCGTTCTCGGGATGGAAGCCGTCCACGTCCTTGAAGGGCGGGATGGCCTCGAGCGCGGCCTGGCCGTCGGCCGGCGCGGCCAGCGGCAGCTGCACGAGGATGCCGTGAATGGAGGGATCGGCGCCCAGCTGCTGCACGCGCCGCACGACTTCGTCGGTGGTCGTGCCCGCGGGCATCGTCACCTTTTCCACCGCGATGCCCGCTTCGGTGCAGGCTTCGAACTTCTTCTTCAGGTAGACCTTGGACGCCGGGTCCTCGCCCACCGACACCAGCGCCAGCTTGGGAGCGTGTCCCGCATCGAGCAGCACCTGGGCGCGCAGCTTGGCCTCGATGCGCACGCTCTCGGCCGGCTCGGCGCCGGTCAGCAGCCGGCACGTGCCCGTGGACGTGACGCCCTTCTCGTAGGGAATCTGCAGGCGCTGGATGCTCGTCGCCTTGCCCGTCGCCTCGTCCACCGTGACGAGCACGCCGTTCAGCCGCAGGTCGCCGTCGGACGGCTGCAGGCGCTCGGGCATCGACGTGAGGAAGCGCTTGAGCGCCGCCTGGCGGTCCATGCCGATCACGGAGTCGAAGCCGCCCGTCATGCCGGCGTCGGTCAGGAACGCGGTGCCCTTGGGCAGCACGCGGTCGTCGGCGGTCTGCACGTGCGTGTGCGTGCCGACCATGGCGCTCGCGCGGCCGTCCAAATGCCAGCCCATGGCCACCTTCTCGGCCGTGGTCTCGGCGTGGAAGTCCACGAACACCACCTTGGCCTGCTTGTCGATCGCGGCCAGCGCGGTGTCCACGGTGCGGAACGGGCAGTCGGCCTCCTTCATGAACACGCGGCCGATCAGGTTGATCACGCCGACCGAAACGCCGTTGGACGCGCGCACGACACGCCAGCCCTCGCCGGGAGTGCCGGGCGGCAGGTTGGCCGGGCGCACCAGGCGGTGCTCCTCGCCGATGTACTCGATCGAGTCCTTCTTGTCCCACAGGTGGTTTCCGCCCGTGAGCACGTCGCAGCCCGCGTCGAACAGGTCGCGCGCCACGTCGCGCGTCACGCCGAAGCCGGCGGCCGAGTTCTCGCAGTTGCAGATCACCAGGTGAATGTCGTGGCGGCGCTTGAGTTCGGCGAGCGCGCCACGGACGACTTCGCGACCAGGTGAGCCGATCACGTCCGCGATGAAGAGCAGGTTGGTCATGTTGGCCTCTATTTGGCGTAGTCCACGGCCCGCGTTTCGCGGATCACGGTGACTCGGATCTGTCCGGGGTACTGCAGTTCACGTTCGATGCGGCGCGCGATCTCGGAGGCGAGCCCCTGCGCCCGCGCGTCGTCCACCTTCTGGTGCTCCACCATGATGCGCACTTCGCGTCCGGCCTGAATGGCGTACGAGCGCTCCACGCCGGGGAACGCGTTGGCGATCTTCTCGAGCGCCTCGAGGCGCTTGATGTAGATCTCGAGGCTTTCGCGCCGCGCGCCGGGGCGCGCGCCGCTGATGGCGTCCGCCGCCGCGACGAGCACCGGCCACAGGCTGCCGCCGGCGTAGTCGTCGTGGTGATAGCCGATCGCCTCGAGCACGGGCTGCGGCTCGCCGTAGCGGGCGGCCAGCTCCATGCCGAGCGCCGGGTGCGTGCCTTCCTGGTCGTGGTCGATGGCCTTGCCGATGTCGTGCATGAGCCCGCCGCGCTTGGCCATCTTCTGGTCCATGCCGATCTCGGCGGCCATCATGCCGGCCAGGTGCGCCGTCTCGACGGAGTGGCGCAGGATGTTCTGGCCGTAGCTGGTGCGGTAGTGCAGCCGCCCCAGGTACTTCATCAGCTCGGGGTGCACGCCCACGATGCCCACCTCCAGGCAGGCCATTTCGCCCAGCTCCTGGATCTTGGCCTCGATCTCCTCGCGCACCTTGGTGACCACTTCCTCGATGCGCGCGGGATGGATGCGGCCGTCGGCCACGAGCCGTTCCAGCGCGCGGCGAGCGATCTCGCGCCGGACCGGATCGAAGCCCGACAGGATCACGGCCTCGGGCGTGTCGTCGATGATCACGTCCACGCCGGTGATGATCTCGAACGAGCGGATGTTGCGCCCCTCGCGCCCGATGATCCGGCCCTTCATGTCGTCGCTCGGCAGGTGCACCACCGAGACGCTCACCTCGCTCACGTGGTCGCCGGCGTAGCGCTGCAGCGCGAGCGTGATGATCTTGCGCGCCTCGCGCTCGGCGTTGCGGCTGGCGTTGTCGCGAATCTCGGTCGCCCGCCGGGCCGCCTCGGAGCGGGCGTCCACCTCGATGCTGGCGATCAGCTGCGCGCGGGCCTCGTCCTGGGTCAGGTTGGCGATGCGCGCCAGCTTGGCCACCTGCTCGGCGTTCGCCTTGTCCAGCTCGCCCTGGCGGGTCACGATCGTCGCCTCGCGGGCGGCGATGTCGGTCTCGGCCTTCTTGAGGTCGCGCTCCTTCTTGTCGATCAGCTCGACGCGGCGGTTGAAGGCGGCCTCCTTCTGCTGGAACGCGCGCTCGGACTCGAGCAGCACGCCGCGGGCGGCAGCCATCTCACGCTCGACGTCCTGCTTCACGCGGAGCGCCTCTTCGCGCCCCTCGAGCAGCGCGTCGCGCTTGGTGGCGTCGGCGTTCTTGGCGGCCTCTTCGAGCACCACCTGGGCGCGGTGTTCGGCCGAGCGGAGACGGGCGCGGCCCAGCTGGCTGCGCACGAACCAGCCCAGCACAAACGCCACGACGGCACCCACCGCGATGCCGCCGATCCACATGCCTGTATTCATGAAGGACCTCCCCGCGCCGGCCGCTCACGCGGTCGGCCGAGGCAGGAAAAAGGGTCCCCGCCGTTGCCGTGTGCTCCGTGTTCTTTGAGCCCTGGTCATCCAGGTTGGGCGCCGCTCGAGCCGGGTCTGCCTTCCTCACGACCTTGCGGAAGGAGGCGTGGCTTCGCCGGTCATCACGTCACCCAGGCTACGAGTGTTGGTTCAAGAACAAGGTGGCATCACTTGCAAGGCAGGGATGTCCGAGCGCCGGCACGCGCATCCTGCGGGCGGCGCGAATCCTTCAGTCCTGCTCTCCCAGCAGCTGGTCGAGCCGGTCCAGCACCGCACTCAGATGAGCGGTGCGATCACTGAGGGAAACGCCGTCGCGCTCACGGGAAGCGCGTTCCTTGAATAGCTCATCGGCGATGTTGAGCGAGGCGAGGATGGCGACTTTGGACAACGACGCGACCGGGAGCTTGTCGGTGATCTCCCGCATCTTGCGGTCCACGTAGCTCGCGACGCCCAGGATGTACTCCTGGTCGGCTTCACCACGAATGGCGAGCTGCTGACCCAAGATCTGGACGTGCACGACACTCTTCGGGTCGGGCCGTCCGTTCGTCGTGGCGGTGTCCGCAGTGGAGGCATCCATCGGTCACTCTCTCCCGCCGCTTTTCCCTGCGTGTCTCTGGTGATGTTTCGGTGACCGGTTCCTCGCCGCCCGGCGCCGCCATCGACGGAGCCGCGCGATCCGGAAGTCCGGGTGCTACGTGTCGAGGCGATCCAGCTTCTTGAGGAGCGCTTCGATGCGGGTGGCGACGTCCTTGCGCTCGGCCGTCCAATCGCGCTGTTCCTTCTTGAGCGCGGCGAGTTCGGTGACGAGCGCCGTGGGATCGGCGCCCTGCAGCTTCGCGCCCGTTTCCTGCAGCTGGCGCGCGAGGTCCGCCTTCTCGGTGCCGAGCGTCTGCACGTCGGCTTCGAGGCGGGTCTTGCCGGTCTCGAGCGCGCTCTTCTCGCTCTCGGCCAGCTTCAGCGATTCGGTCAGTTCGGCGTTCGCGGCCTGCGCGGCGGTGTACTCCGCCTGAAGCTGCGCGAGGCTGCCCTCGACCGACGTCTTCTGCTCGACGAGCAGCTTCATGCTGCCCTCGAGCGCGGCCTTCTCGGCCTCGATCTTTTCCTGCGCCTTTTCGTACTGAGCCAGCTTGAAGCGCAGCTCCTGCACGAGAGTGGCAGCCTTTTCGACCCGTTCCGCGAGGCGGTCGAGGTCGGTCGTCACGACGGCGGTGTCCATCATCTAGCGTTCCCTCAGCTGACCGCCGCAGTCCCTGGCGACGGCCGCCACCATGCGAGCCTGGAGTTGCTGGACCTCGTTCTCCGCGAGCGTGCGCTCCACGTGCTGGAACTCCAGCGCGTACGCGAGACTCTTCATGCCCTGCGGAGTTCCGGGGCCCTCGTAGACGTCGAACAGCTCGATGCTGCTGAGTGTCTCGCCCGCGACCGCGGCGAGACTTCCCTGCACCTGAGCCTGCGTCACGGCTCGCGGAACGAAGAACGCGAGGTCGCGGCGCACGCTCGGGAAGCGTCCCGGCATCCGGGCGCGGGTCGTGCGCGAAGCGGCTTCGGTGAGCGGATCCAGCAACGCCACGAAGACGTGCACCGGAACCTCGATCTCCCACTGACGCAGCAGCGCCTGGCCCAACGTCCCGGCCCATCCAATGCGTGAAGATTCGACCGCAACTTCCGCACTGGCACCGGGTTTCCAACCGGCGGCAGCATAGGCTCGCCACTGGGGCGAGTCAACGCGCATCTCGCTCAGCCACGCCTCCCAGAGCCCCTTGGCGTCGAGGAAATCCACCATTCCCCGGGCGTCGTAGGCGTGGGCCGGCGCGGTGGCCGGGGCATCGTGCGTGTGGCGCCAGCGCCCTCCCGTCACGAGCGCGGCGATCATGAGCCGCTCTTCGGGGAGCTTCTCGCCGCGCGGCAGGATGCCCGCGCCCACTTCGAACAACCGCACGGCCGAAGCGCCCTGGCGAAGGTTGTGGGCGCACGAGCGCAGCAGCCCCGGCAGCAGGTTGGGGCGCATCACCTCGGTCTCGCGGCTCATGGGGTTCAGCAGGCGCAGCAGGTTCGGTTCGTCGCCCAGCAGCGGCGCGCAGGCGAGCGCCTCCGCCTCGGACACCAGCGTCGGGCACCACGCCTCGGTGAAGCCGCGCGCCATCATGGCTTCGCGGGCGCGGCGCACCACGCGTTCGCGCGGCGAGCGAGTGGCGAAAGCGCCACCGGTGTGGATGGGCGCTTCGGGAATGCGGTCGTAGCCATTGGAGCGCGCGACCTCCTCGACGAGGTCGTCCTCGAGCGTGCAGTCGAGCCGCCAACTGGGGACGGTCGCCGCCAGCGCGTCGCCGTTGCGTTCGACGGCGAACTCGAGCCGGCGCAGGAGTTCTTCGCAGCGCTCGGCCGTGAACGGCAGCCCGATGAGCCGCGAGCAGCGCGACGGGCGCAGCGGCAGCACGAGCGGAGCCGGCGCGGAGTGAATGCGCTTCGAGGCGCCGAGCTTCGCGCCCGGGCAGAGTTCGAGCAGCAGGCCCAGGAAGCGCGCCGCCGCTGCCGGGCCGATGCCCGGGTCCACGCCGCGCTCGTAGCGCTTGCTCGCGTCAGTGGACAGCGCGAGCGCCTTGGAGCCGCGGCGCACGAGCGCCGGCTGGAACCACGCGCACTCGAGCAGGATGTCGCGGGTGCCCTCGCCCACTTCGCTGTTGGCGCCGCCCATCACGCCGGCGATCGCGACCGCGCGCTTCGCGTCGGCGATCACCAGCATCGCCTCGGTCAGCTCGCGTTCCTTGCCGTCGAGCGTGGTGATCTTTTCGCCGGCCGAGGCGCGGCGCACCCGGATCGCGGGGCCTTCGAGCTTCGCGAGGTCGAACGCGTGCAGCGGCTGGCCGAACTCGAACAGCACCAGGTTGGTGATGTCCACGATGTTGTTGATCGTGCGCTGGCCCATGGCGGCGAGCGCCGTGACCAGCCACTCGGGCGACGGCGCCACCGTGACGCCCTCGACCACCTGCGCCAGGTACGACGGACAGCCCTCGGCGTCGGCTATGGAAAGGTCGAATGCGGCAGAGGCGCCTCCGGAGCCCGGTGCGCCTTCGGCGCGAGCGGCCAGCAGCGCCTTGCCGCGCGCGGTCCAGTCGCCTCCCAGCGCGGCCTTGACCTCGCGCGCCAGTCCGATCACGCCCATGCCGTCGGGGCGGTTGAACGGCACCTCCACCTCGAGCACGGCGTCCGGCTTGGGAAAGTACGTGTCCACGGGCGCGCCGATGGTGAGCGCCTGGCCCGCGAAGAGTTCGGTCAGCTCGAGAATGCCGCTGTGGTCCTCGGAGAGCATCAGCTCGCGCGCGGAACAGAGCATGCCTTCGCTCTCCTCACCGCGGATCTTGGCGCGCTTGATCTCGAGTCCGTTGGGCATGACCGTTCCCAGCGTCGCGAGCGGCACGGTCATGCCGGCCGTCACGTTGGGAGCGCCACAGACAATTTTCAGCTCGACGCCTCCGGCGTCGACTCTGCAGAGCTTGAGCTTGTCGGCGTTGGGGTGCTTGTTCGCCTCGAGCACCCGGGCGACCACGATGCCGGGATAGGCGCGCCCGTGCTGCTCGACGCCTTCGACGTAGAAGCCGCGCGTGGTGAGCGCCTCGGCGATCGCATCGGGCGTGGCGTCGAGTTCGATCCAATAGCGCAGCCAGGAAATCGGGAGCTTCATGGAAAGTGGATCCTTCGCTCAGAACTGCTCGAGGAAGCGCAGGTCGTTCTCGAGGAACATGCGGATCTCGGGAATGCCGTACCGGCCCATGGCGATGCGCTCGAGGCCCATGCCGAAGGCGAAGCCGGTGTACTCCTCGGGATCGATGCCGACCGCGCGGAAGACGTTCGGGTGCACCATGCCGGCGCCGAGCACCTCGACCCACTTGGTGCCCTTGCACACCGGGCAGCGCTTGCCGCCTTCCGCCGTGGCGATGTGGCCGGTGCCCGAGCAGGTGACGCACTGCACGTCCATCTGCACGCCGGGTTCCACGAACGGAAAGTAGATCGGGATGATGCGCGTGGGCAGGTCGGCGCGATAGATGGCGCGCGCGAAGGTGTTGAGCGTGGCCTTGAGGTCCGCCATGGACACGTTGCGGTCCACGAACAGCCCGTCGATCTGGTGGAACTGGTCCATGTGGCTCGCGTCCACGGCTTCGGCGCGGTACACGCGCCCCGGGAACACCAGCCGCAGCGGCGGCCTGCCGCTCTCCATGGCGCGCACCCAGCCCGGCGACGTGTGCGTGCGCAGCACCACGTCGGGACCGGCGAAGTACGTGTCGTGCGCGTCGCGCGCCGGATGGTCGGGGCCGAAGTTGAGCTTGCCGAAGTTGTACTCGTCCAGCTCCACCTCGGGGCTCGTGTAGACCGAAAATCCGAGCCCGTGGAACAGGTCGAGCAGGTCGTCGCGCACCTGCGACAGCACGTGAGGGCGGCCGGCGAACGGCCGGCGGCCGGGCAGCGTCACGTCGAGCGCGTCGGCGGCCTCGGACTCGAGCGCGAGCGCCTCGCGCCGGGCGTCGTGCACTTCGGTGAGCCAGCGCTTCACCAGGTTGAGGCCCTTGCCCCGCACCTTGCGCTCCTCGACCGTCAGCGTGGGCATGGCCGCGAGCCCCAGCGTGATCACGCCGCGTTCACGGCCCAGCAGCGCCGTGTGGCGGTCGCGCAGCGCCGCGGAGTCCGGCGCGCCGGCGAGCACTTCGGACCCGCGCCGATAAAGCGCCACGAGCGCGGGGTCGAGCTGTTCGAGCTCGGCCAACCGCGCTGCGTGGTCCGGGGTGAGCGCGGCCGGGTCGGCCGCGCTCCAGTCGCCATCGAGTGTCGCGAGCAGTGGGTCCCCCATCGGACTCACGCCGTCGCGGCCTTCGCCACCTCCGCGAGCTTCGCAAATGCGGCAGCGTCGCGCACCGCGAGGTCGGCGAGAAGCTTGCGATTCATCTCGATGTTCGCCTTCTTGAGGCCGGCGATCAGCGTGCTGTACGACATGCCGTTCAGGCGAGCGGCGGCGTTGATGCGCGTGATCCACAGCCGGCGGAAGTCGCGCTTCTTGAGGCGGCGGTGTTCGAAGGCGAACTGGCCCGCGCGCTGCGACGTCTGCAGTGCGGTCTTGTAGAGCTTGCGACGGCCCGAGAAGTTGCCCTTGGTGGACTTGAGGATCTTCTTGCGGCGTGCGCGGCCCGGTACGACGGTCTTTGAACGAGGCATTGTCTAAACCTCCTGCCCTGCGCGCAGCGCTCGATGCGGCCGCGGCGCGGGGACGGGAAAAGCGTCAGGGGAAAACGGTTTCGGTCAGCGCTGGCCCAGCATGCGGAGCACGCGAGCCTGGTCGGGGGCGGCCACGACGACCGACGCACCCTTCTTCCGCTTGGGGCCGCGGCTGTCGGCCACCATGCCGTGACGCAGGTGGGCCTGGCGACGCTTGGCCTTGCCGGTACCGGAGAGCTTGAACCGCTTTGCCGCGGCGCGATTGGTCTTCATCTTGGGCATCGTTTTCTCCTTCTAGTTCGACTGAGGCGCCTGCTCCGAGGACCTGTCCTCGGGAGTCGCCTTCTTGGGTTCGACAGGCTTGCCCGCCTTGGGCGACATCACCATCGTCAGCGTCCGGCCTTCCTGCCTCGCGGGTGTCTCCACCAGCGCGATGTCGGCGAGGTCGGTGAGGATCGCCTGGATGATCTTGTGTCCCAGCTCCTGGTGCGCCATCTCGCGGCCGCGGAAGGTGACGGTGAACTTCACCTTGTTGCGCTCCTCGAGAAACTCGCGTGCGTGTCGCAGCTTGAAGTTGTAGTCGTGGTCCTCGATCTTCGGACGCATCTTGACTTCCTTCAGCTGCATCTGGTGCTGGTTCTTCTTGGCTTTGCGCGCTCGCAGGTTCTGTTCGTACTTGAACTTTCCGTAGTCCATGATTCGGCATACGGGCGGGCGCGAGGTGGCGGCGACCTCCACCAGGTCCAGTCCCTTCGACTGGGCCATGGCGAGCGCATCCCGGGTCGTCAGGATTCCCACCTGAGACCCGTCGTCCCCGATCACTCGGACCTGCGGGACGCGGATGCGATCGTTGACGCGCGCTTCCTGCTGCTTGCCGGGAATGGTAATGGCGACTCCCTCCGTCGGCGGTGGACAAGGCCCGCTCGGCCCAAAAGAAAAAGCGCCTGGGCGGGAATGACAGATTCCCCGCCCGGCGCATGCCATGCATGACCGGAGACAACGTGACCACCGCCGATGCTGGTGATCCGAGGACCCGTTGCGAGACCCGATGGTCCGCTGGGGTGAGAAGCGCGGGGCTTCTGCTTGCTGGAACGCCGGGCACACTACGCGAACTCCCCCGCCGGGCGCAAGTCGGGCCCGGCCCCGAGGCGGCCCCGGGGCCACCTCGGGGCCACCCCCGAATCCTCCGCCCCGGGCCCGGCTCCCACCCGGCGTCGGCGGCCGATCCGGTGGACACCGGCGGCTTTCCTTTTCTATCTTCGGCTCCGTTCCCGGCCATGGAGGCCGGTGGAGCCGCTTCCATTCTCAGGAGGAGACCCTCATGAAGCTCGCACGTCTCGCGCTGTTCGCCGCCCCCGGGATGCTCGTCGCCTCGTCCGCGTTCGCCGAGGGTGGCAAGGGCGAAGGGCTGTACGGGTTCCAGATCACCAACGGCACGGCCGACCTGTACAGCAGCAACGGCAACTACATCTCCGCCTACCAGGCCCCCGAGTTCGGCTTCGCGTTCCAGTACTGGCGCCTGATGACGAACGACTACGCCTTCAACATGGCCGTCGGCATGGGCATGGCCCAGGAGACGGACGAGTCGAGCGTTTCGGGCGACCCGGACTTCGAGTACAAGCAGAGCTCGTTCAGCGTCCGCGTGGGTGGCGATCGTGCCGCCAAGATCGGCGAGCGCGCCATCCTGTACTTCGGCCCCGGCATCGAGTACTGGACCGGCACGTCCACGTTCGGTGACGACCCCGAGAGCGAAGCCACCACGCGCATCGCCGTCTCCGGCCGCATCGGCGGCGTGATGATGTTCAACGAGAAGGTGGGCTTCAACTGCCAGATCGGCCGCTTCGTGGGCCGTGCCTCGGCCGAAGCCGACGGCGCCAAGGCCACGTGGTACACGGCCGGCTTCGAGGGCTCGGGCGGTCTGGTCTTCCGCTTCTAGTCCCTTCCGCCTCACCGCATCGCGAGCGCCCGGTCTTCGGACCGGGCGTTTTCGTTGGCACGAAGCTATGCTGCGCGCGGCACGGGCGACCGGTCCGGCGCCCCGGAGGATCCGCATGCGCGTCGTACGTTCGCTCGTCCTGCTGCTCTCGCTGCTCGTCGTCCCCGCGCTCGCTTCGGCGCAGCGCCCGCCCGATCCGCGCGGGCCCGACGACGTGCGACCCGACACCTCGCGGTTCTTTCCGCGCTGGATGATGGCCACCGCCCAGGCCGGTGTCGGTTGGATGGCGGCGCCCGGGCGCATCGAGAGTCGCTACATGCCCGGCGTGGACGTGGGGCTGTCGTTGGCGGCTCAACCCGCCCGCCGTCTGCGCGTGGGGATCAGCCTCGAGTACCACGACCTCCCCGCGGACCCGAACGGGTACGCCGGCTACTTCGACACGACCGGCGTGTATCCCATGCTGCCGGTGGACTACTTCGGCGACGGCCACCTGCTCGACGCGATCGCGACCCTCTCCGTTCGCCCGCGCGGCGCGCTGTGGCTGGAGGGCGGCATCGGCTGGGGGCGCTTCGAGTCCGGCTGGGCGGACGTGAGGTTCATCGACGGCGCCACCGGAGCGACCATCCGTCCTCCCGGCACCACGGGCTGGGGCGCGGTCGTCTCGGCCGAAGCACGTTACGAGTTCCAGCCCAACCCGCGCGACCGGCTCTACGTGAGCGCCGGCTGGCGATCCATGGAGCGCGACGGCCACCGCATGCACTTCGTGCCGATCCACGTGGGCTACCGGTTCGACTGACGCGGCGCGCGGGCGAATGAAGCCAGGCCCCGCCGGATCGCTCCGTCGGGGCCTGGTCGTTTGTTGTCGTGATGAGGCGCGAGTGCTAGTGCGCCCGCGTGCGGATCTCCTCGCGGATGCGCTCCACGATCTGCTCGCGCGGCATGGTGCCCAGGTCGCCCTGGCCCTTGCGCCGCGGCGCGCACGTGCCCGCCTCGATGTCGCGCGGACCCACGACCACCAGGTACGGCACCTTCTGGAGTTCGCCGTCGCGGATCTTGGCGCCCAGCTTTTCGTCGCGCGCGTCCACTTCCACGCGCACGCCGGCGGCTCGCAGCATATCGGCCGTCTGCTGCGCGTACTCGAGCGCCTTGGGATTCACCGGCACCACGGTCACCTGCGTCGGCGCGACCCACACCGGGAACTCGCCGCCCGTGTGCTCGATGAAGATGCCCACGAACCGCTCGAGCGAGCCGTACAGCGCGCGGTGCAGCATGATCACTTCGTGGTCCTGTCCGTCCGGGCCGGTGAAGTACACGCCGAACCGCTTGGGCAGGTTGAGGTCCACCTGGATGGTCGGGCACTGCCACTCGCGGCCGAGCGCGTCCTTGAGCTTCACGTCGATCTTGGGCGCGTAGAAGGCGCCGCCGCCCTCGTCGATTTCGTAGGGCAGCCCGGCCGTCTCGAGTGCCTGCCGCAGCGCGTTGGTCGCGAAGTCCCACTCCGCGTCCGAGCCGATGTACTTGTCGGCCGGCCGCGTCGCGAGATAGCAGTGGTACTCGTAGCCGCAGGTCTCGAGCAGCTTGTGCATGAGCTTCAGCACGCCTTCGATCTCGGACTGCAGCTGGTCCGGGGTGCAGAAGATGTGCGAGTCGTCCTGCGTGAAGCCGCGCACGCGTTCCATGCCGTGCAGCACGCCGGAGCGCTCGTAGCGGTACACGGTGCCCAGCTCGGCGAAGCGAACGGGCAGCTCGCGATACGAGTGCTTGCGGCTGTTGTAGATCATGATGTGGTTGGGGCAGTTCATCGGCTTCACGCGGAACGCCTGCTCGTCCACCTGCATGGGTGCGTACATGATGTCGCCGTAGTTCTGCAGGTGCCCCGAGATCTCGTAGAGCTTCTCGCTGGAGATGTGCGGCGTGTACACGAGCTGGTAGCCGCCCTTGAGGTGCTCTTCCTTCCAGAACGACTCGAGCATGTGGCGCACCATGCCCAGCTTGGGATGCCAGTGCACCAGCCCCGCGCCCACCTCTTCGTGGATCGAGAACAGGTCGAGTTCGCGACCCAGCTTGCGGTGGTCGCGCTTGAGCGACTCCTCGATGCGCAGCAGGTGCGCGTCGAGATCCTCCTGCGAGGCGAACGCGGTGCCGTAGATGCGCTGCAGCATCTCGTTCTTCTCGGAGCCCAGCCAGTAGGCGCCTGCCACGTGGGTGAGCTTGAAGGCCTTGAGCTTGCCCGTGCTCTCCACGTGCGGTCCGCGGCACAGGTCGAGGAACGCGCCGTTGCGGTAGGTGGTCACCTGGGCGCCCGCGGGAATCACCGACAGGAAGTGCAGCTTGTACTTCTCGTCCCCCCACACCTTCGCGGCGTCCTCACGCGTGGTCTCGGCGTACTCGAACTTCTGGTCCTTCGCCACGATCTCGCGCATGCGCGCCTCGATCGTCTCGAGGTCCTCGTTGGTGAACGGCGTGGGGCGGGCGAAGTCGTAGTAGAACCCGCCGTCCACCGGCGGGCCGCCGGCCACCTTCACCTCGGGGAACAGTTCGGTGACCGCGGTGGCGAGCACGTGCGCGGCCGAGTGGCGGAGGCGGTAAAGCTCCTCGCCGCCGGGATAGTGCGAGAGATCGGGGCCCGAAGCGGTGGACTGGGACATGGCGAAGCCTTTCGGAGGGCGGACTTGCCCGGAAAAACGATAAGGGGCGGCGCGCCGGCCGACCGGCGTGCGCGCCCCTTATAAGATGGTGGGCGTTACTGGACTTGAACCAGTGACCCCTTGCTTGTCGAGCAAGTGCTCTACCAACTGAGCTAAACGCCCTTGCGGGGCCGCAGTAAAACCCAAGCGGGC
>JADLGX010000074.1 GCA_020849095.1 Candidatus Eiseniibacteriota bacterium | reverse complement strand
TGGTCTTGAACTGCGCCTCGGAGTACGGGTTGTCGTTCGAGACATGCGGTCGCGAGTGGCTCTTCGTGACACCGAGATCGGAGAGCAGCAGCGCAACGACCTTCGACTTCATCGCTGCGCCACGATCCGCGTGCACCGTGAGCTGGCCCGGCGTGATGTCCTGGCGTTCGCAGGACTCGGCGATCAGCTTCTCGGCGAGCCGAGCCGACTCGCGCTCGGCCAGCATCCAGCCCACTGCGTAGCGGCTGAACACGGCGAGCACGACGTACAGGTAGTAGTAGGTCCACTTCGTCGGGCCCAGCAGCTTGGTGATGTCCCAGCTCCACAGCTCGTTCAGCCGGCTCGCGAGCAGCTCCGGCGCGGTGTAATGCGGATGACGGAGCTGATCGCGCCGCTCTCGAACCTCGGCGTTCTCCTCCAGCACCCGGTAGAGGGTGCGCTCCGAACAAACGTAGCGTCCCTCATCGAGCAGCGTGGCGTAGATTTCAGCCGGCGCCAGATCCACGAACCGCGGCTCGTGCAGCGTGGCGAGCACCCGAGCGCGCTCCTGCGGTGGCAACGCGCGGGCCGGTGTCCGCCGCGGCTTCGGCTTCATGCGCGGCTTCTGGCTGCGGTAGTAGCTGGCCCGCGGCACCTCGAGTGCCGCGCAGGTGGGCGCGACGCCCAGGCGTGGGGCGAGTTCGGCGACGGTCGCCATCATCGCGGTTCGTCGCTCTCGAACGGAGTGCCCAGCAAGGCCGCTACTTTTTTTTGGACCTCGATCAACCCCTCAGCACGCTCAAGGCGCGCCTGGAGCCGTCGTGTCGACCGTTCGAGCTCGGCGATCTTCTTGTCCCGCGGATCCACCGGCTTCGGCTGCGGGCCCCGCGGTCGTGACGTCGAGCCGGCCAGCTCTCCGCGCTCCCGAGCCCGGCGCCAAGCCGAGACGTGCGAGGAGTACAACCCCTCACGCCGCAGCAGCGCGCCCAACTCGCCCGGCTTCCGGCAGCCGTCCACTTCCCGCAACACCCGCAGCTTCTCGGCGTTCGTGAACCGCCGTCGCGTCGCCTTCGCCGTCACCTCGGTCTCCGCCGCCATCCGCGGGGCCTCTAAGCTCGTCGACATGTCCAACTTCCCGACTCGCCCTCTACACTAAACTTCCGGGGGTTCGGTGTCTCACGTACGTTGGCAGAGAGGGGGCGACCAATCGGCGACCACGCCACTGGTTTCGATGGGCGCCGCGATAGGCTGTTTCGCAGCCTGCTGCGCTTCCTATTCACGCAGAGACGGCCGCCTTGCGCTATGCTCTGCTCTCGCCTCGGGGTCCCGGCTTGGACGGGCGGCGCTCCGGTTTCTTCACTTGCGGCAGATCGAGCGGCACCGCCGGCTGCCGGGGCTCGACGGAATCCCGCCGTTCGGGAGGTCGGCCTCCGCGCGGCTCGCCGATCGCCCGAGTGCTCGCCCCCTGAACATCGTCGAAAGTGGAGCCATGAGCCCATCGAACGAAGCCGCGGAGCCCGCCAGGGAACTCCCGACATCCACTGCACGGAACACCCTCACGGTGCGGGACCACGCCGAAGTCGTGCGCATCGCCACCGATCCTGAGCGGTTTTCCAGCACGGTTTCACGCTTCCTGCAGATCCCGAATGGACTGGACGGACCCGAACACCGCCGCTTCCGCGTCCTCGTCGAGCGCTACTTCACAGCCGAGGCGCTCGCGCAGTTCGCACCTGCGTGCCGCAGGGTGGCCCGCGACCTGGTGGACGCGCTGCCGCAGGATCGCGTCATCGACGCCGTCCGCGACATCGGCGCCCCGTACGCGGTGAGGGCGCAATCGGCGTGGCTCGGCTGGCCACCGGAACTCGAACGCAAGCTCCTCGACTGGCTCGACGACAAGCTCGCGGCCGTCCGCTCCGGCGATGCGGCCCGGAACGCCGAAGTCGCTGAGCGATTCGACGCGCTGACCATCGGCCTGCTCGAAGCCCGGCGCGCATCAGACGGCTCGCGGGACCTGACGGACCGACTGGCCCACGACACGTCGGCCGGCCGTCCATTGCGCGACGACGAGATCGTCGCGATCCTGCGCAATTGGACCGGTGGCGACCTTGCGACGATCGCGCTGTGTGTCGGCGTGATCCTCCACACGGCCGCCACGCGAAAGCCGGTCGACCGTCGCATGCGCGAGGAGACGTCCGACGCGGCTCTGGACGCGTGCCTCGAAGAGATCCTGCGCCTGGACGACCCCTTCACCTCGAGCCGTCGCGTGGCGACGTGCCGGACCCACGCGGCCGGGATGCCCGTCGAGAAGGGACAGTTCATCGCGCTGGATTGGGCGGCCGCGAACCGCGACACACGGGTGTTCGCGCCGGTGGGCGAGTTCGCGCCCGAGCGGAACGCGGCGGCAAACCTGGTCTACGGCATCGGCCCGCACGTCTGCCCGGGGCGCCCGCTCGCGCGGCTCGAACTCCGTGAACTCGTCCGCGCGCTGCAGGCGGCCTTCGCAGCGATGGTCCCCGCTGGCGCCCCCCTCCGCGAGACGCCTCCGCTCGGCGGGTTCAGGACGGTTCCGATCCGGCTCCATCGCGTGGCTCCCGCGGAGCGCGACGGGGCCTGAGCGGGCGGCGTGCTGGAGCGATTCAGCTGCATGGACCGGGCCGAACGAACACCGTCGTCCGCGGGGGCGGATCGACCGGGTCGGACGTGGCGAGGCGGGACGGGCGCGACGCCGCGGGCCACGTCGTGGCCAGCGGCACATACCTCTCCGTCGTCGAGGGGGCCGGTGGGTGCGCGGCGCGAATGATCGTGAAGTCGAGGCAGGGCAGGGTCGGCGCGATCGCGGCACCACCCAATCCTGTCGGGCGCTGGGCCCATTTCGCTAGGAGTCTGTCCGAGTATTCGCCAGTGCGGCGCGCACGATCCCGGAGCCGGGGTTGTTCGCGCCGCGCGGCGTTCTGGACCTGCTCGGACTGAGTCGGTGACGGTCTCGGCCCCGTTGTGACCGGCTCCGCACGCAGGTGGGCGCGCCCGGGCCCCGGGTCATGCCGGTTTCCACGTTGCCCTGAGCTTCAGGAGGTTGTGCGCCGTGCAGATCAGCGACCATTCCTGGCCCACGCGCTCCACTCCGCGCCGCAAGAACTGACGTGAACTAGTCGTGAGTTAATCTGACAGCGGGTGGGTTCTCTGAAGTTCCACGCCCCGACTCGGGGAGAAAGGGACAGGGAGATGAGGACCGAGCAGAAGGTCATCCGCAACAAGGTCGGATTGCTGG
>JADLGX010000073.1 GCA_020849095.1 Candidatus Eiseniibacteriota bacterium | reverse complement strand
CGGTGGCCATGCTCGAGCTGGTCCAGGACCATCAGAAGACCTCCGCGGAGCTCATCGCGCGTTGCCTGTACGAGCACCTTGGGCAACCCAACCAAGAGCCCGAGATCCAACAGGCCCTGGACACGTTGGTCGGCGAGAGCTTGCTCGGCAGCTCGGAGAAGAACGGGTACAAGATCGAGAGCTCCGCGGGGCAGGAGTGGCAGCGCGAGCGCGACGCCTACGTCCCCGACGCCGAGAAGCGCTCGGAAAAAGTCGCCGAAATCCTCGGCCTTCTGCTGGGAGATGCGGAACGCCCCTCGCTCCAGGGCGTGTCCATCCCCTGGCTGGCGCTCTTCTCCGACGACCTCCGCTCCAACGGCGTCCACATCAAGGACGAGCGCAAGCACACCGTCGTCACGATCGACTTCCAGCTCACGAAGGGCGCGGGTGCCGACCAGTGGGTGCCGAAGAGCGACTCGGCTGTGTACCGGGACCGCATCGTCTGGGTCGTCGGAGACACGGACGCGCTCCGCACCGCGGCAGACAAGTTGCTGCGGGCTGCCCGGATGATCGAGCGCTACGGCGACCGCCCGAGCTCTTTGGGCGACGAGAAACAGCGCCTGCTCATCGAGGAGCGAAACCGCTTCGACACCGCCCAGCGGGAGCTCAGAGACGCCGTGATGGCGGCGTTCATGGGCGGCAGGCTCTACTTCCGCGGGCGAGAGAGAGCGACCCGCGACCTGGGCGCCAGCTTCACTCTCGCCCTGTCCGCGATCGGGAACCAGGTCATCGGCGAGCTGTACCCGCACCCGACCACCTTCTCCGTTGCGGAGAAGGACATCCTCTACCTGATCGAGAACACCGAGCTCACCGCACCGCCGCCCGTTCTCGGCCAAGACCGCCTCGGGATCCTCAGCCTGGACGCCGGACGCTACGAGGTCACCTGCAATGGCCGGGTGCCCACCGACGTCCTCGCCTACGTGAAAGAGCACGGCGGCATCACCGGCTCCTCTCTGCTCGCATACTTCGGGGCGCCCCCGCACGGCGTGCCGCCCGATGTGCTCCGCGCCGCCATCGTCGGCCTCTTGCGAGGAGGCAGGATCCGCGTCGAGCTGGCGGGGGTCGGCGAGATCACCAGCGTGCGCGACGAGGGAACGCGCGAGCTGCTCAAAGACACGGGTCTGCGCAAGGCGAAGCTCACGGAGAACACGGTCGAGACCCTGGCGCCCCGGGACCGCAACGCCATCTGCGCGGTGTTCAAGGATCTGCTCGGAATGGACGTCGCTCGCGACAACGACGCGATCACGGACGCAGTCGCGGACAAGTTCGCGGCAGTGCGCTTGCGACTGACGGAGCTCGGCGAACGCTTCCGCCGTCTCCCGAAAGACACGGCCTATCCCGAAGCGCTCACCAAGCTCGAGCGGGCGCTCGAAGCCTGCCGGCGCGACCGCAAGGTCGAGCCCACGGTGCTCGCGGTGAGGCGCTCGCTCAACGTGCTGCGCGACGGGCTCACGCTGCTTCGACGCATGGAGACGGACCTTTCGGACCAGGCCATCGAGCTGCTCCGACAAGCCGAGGACGTTCGGAATCTCACCTGGCCCAGCCTCGACGCAGTGGGTGCGTCGGACGAGGCGCGCGCCGCCGCCGGTGCCCTTGCAGCCCACCTGACCACCGAGCGCCCGTGGGAAGACACGGCAGAGCTCGTGCCGCGCCTGGAGTTGCTCCGGAACGAGCATCGGGCGCGCCGTCGCGCCGTGCTCGGCGCTCACGCGACCGAGGTCGACGTCGCGATCGATCGGCTCAAACGCCGAACGGGGTTCGAGCGACTCGACCCCGACCAGCGGCACCAGGTGCTCCGGCATTTGCGCGAAGGCGCCGCTCCGAGCACCGACGAACGCGCCATTGTGCCAGCCCTGGAGGCGCTCGAAACCTTGCTCGCGACCCGACGCGAGGCGGCCGAGGGCAAGGCTCGCGCACAGCTCGATGCTCTGCTCGAAGCGCTCGGTGAGACGCCCGTCGTCGAGGTGGCCCTCGACGTCAGCGGGCGCGAGGTCGAGAGCGAAGCGGAGCTGGAGAGGCTGCTCGACGAGATCCGACGTCGAATCCTCCACGAGCTCGCCGCACATCACCGAGTCCGCGTGCGGTGAGCGAGCGATGGCGCTCCCCCTCCCGTTCCCCCGGCGCGGATGCTAGAATCGACGCGTTGGAGCTGCCGCCGCGAACGGATCCTCACCATGCCAGACAAGAACGAGACAGCCCGCCTGCTTGCGAACGCTCACTGCGAGTCCGAGCCCGCGATCCGTGAGATCATTCGCCTCGTCAATGACACGGAGAACCAGAGCGCCGAGCCCATCAAGCTGCTCGAGGTGAATCCAGCGACCTCACCCTCGGGAATTCTTCCCGTGGTGTTCGGTCCAGACCCGCCGGATGTTCCGTACCCATCCATCGTCGTCGAAGTCACCGAGCGAGAGCTGGACGAGATTCGGGCGGGGCGGCTTCCGCTTCCGAACGGCTGGCGGCTCGGGGACACGCTCTATCGAGCGGCGGGTTGAGGTGACCTCGCTCAGCCATGCGTTCGCGCTCCAGGCGCAGTCGGATCTCGATGCCTACGAGGCGTTGTGTCGCATCGCGCTGCCGACCTGTCATCGTTTGCACTACCTGCAGATGTGGCTGGAGAAGCTCTGCAAGGCGTACTTGTGGCTGCCAGAGTCCGAAGCCGTCGATCTCCGCGGTCGCCACAACGTCGTCGAGAAAGTCCTGCCCCAGCTGATTCGGGAGCATTGGCGTCGCATCGGGTTCGACGGTCGGCCAGACATTGGGGCCATCCGGGCGATCTGCCGCGAGGTCGACCTGCTCCACCCTCAGGTCAACGACGGCGGTCGCAGGCCCGACAACGTCGAGTACCCGTGGGTGAGCGCCCAGAACGGGGACGCGCTGATCCCAGCCAGACAACCCTTCGCGCTCGCCCAGCGCGTTCACGGGCACAGCGGTCGCCTGCTCCTGAAGGCGGCGCAACTCCTCACTCGAAACCCCGCGGGCATCGCAGCGTGAAGTGCAGAGCGCCCAGCCGCCTACGCCACACGCCATCGGGTGGGCGCTGACGGCGCCGTTGGGCTCGCTATGCTCCCCATGGTCCTCACCGGCGCTGCGAAGGAAGCCCTGCGCCGAGCCGTGCGCGGTCTTCGCGCCCGCTTGATCGAGCAGCTGACCGAAGCTGCGAAGGGCGAGTACCGGCTCGACGTCGCGCTCGACAAGGCCCAGCTCCCAGAGGCCCGCCGCTGCAGGCGGCAGCGACTGGAGGCCTGGCTCGAGGAGCAGGCCCGGAGCATGCGCGGGCCCACGGCCACGAAGCCGAGCAAGACCGCGGAGGCCGAAGAGCGCCAGCGATTCTTGCAGCAAGCGGTCAAGGAAGCGGCCCACACACTGCTGAACCGGCTGGTGGTCGTGCGGATCCTGGAGCATCACGGGGTGCTGGCGCCGGCCGTCGTGACCGGCGGCTGGAGCAGCCCGGCGTACGAGCAAGAGTTCGTCCACTACGCGGGCCCGCTCGCGGCGGACGACACGCGCGGCTACCGCGCCCTCTTGGACGCGGTGTTCGCGGAGCTCGCCATCGAGCTGCCGGGTCTCTTCGGCCCCGTCGGGCTGACCTCGCTGTTCCCTGTACCCGTCACGATGCTGCGCGAGGTGATCGAGGCCCTGAACGATCCTGCTCTCGCGTCTGCCTGGGGCGACGACACGACGCTCGGCTGGGTCTACCAGTACTGGAACGACCCGGAGCGCGAGCAGCTCGACGCGAAGATCGCCGGAGGCGGCAAGATCGAGCCGCACGAGATCGCCAGCAAGACGCAGATGTTCACGGAGCGCTACATGGTCGAGTGGCTGCTCCAGAACAGCCTCGGCCTCACCTGGCTTGCGATCTGCAAGAAGAACGGCTGGACACCGGATGCGGAGAGCGCGCTGCCGGTGCTCGAGGCGCGTCGCGCCGCGTGGCGAGCGAAGCGCGAAGCCGGCGAAGTGGGCTTGGACGAGCTGATGCCCGTGAAGCCCGGGCTCGAGAGCGCATGGAAGTACTACGTGCCGCAGCCCATCCCCGAGGACGCAGTCGCGAAGGCTCCGGCGTCGATTCGCGAGCTCAGGCTGCTCGACCCCGCATGCGGCTCCGGACATTTCCTGGTGATCGCTTTCGGCCTGCTCGCGGACCTCTACCGCGAAGAGGCAAGACACCGCGGCGAAGAGTGGTCGAGCTCCGAGATCGCCGAGAGCATTCTCGCCAACAACCTTCACGGCATCGACATCGATCCGCGCGCCATCCAGATTGCGGCTGCAGCGCTCGCGCTGCGGGCGAAGCTCCTCGCGCCCGAGGCGCGGGTGACTCGGATGAACCTGGTCGCACCGTGCCTTCGGCTCGGAGACTTGCCCCCCGACGACCCCGCGCTCGGGGAGCTTTGCCGCGAGCTAGAACGCGAAGCTGGCATTTCCCAGGCGCTCACGCGCGATCTGGTCAAGGCCTTCGCGGGCGTGGACTACCTGGGCTCGCTGTTCAAGATCGACGATGCGATTCGGGGAGCGCTGAGCGAAGCGACGCTGCAGATCGAGCGCGGCAAGGCAGGTCAGGGGGATCTGTTCCAGGGATTCCCGATGCAACAGACGACGTTGTCGCTCGACCAGGCGAAGCAGACCGTACTGGAGAAGCTCGAGCTGTTCCTGGCGGCGCACTCCGCGTCCGAGGATCTCGGCCTGCGCTTGCACGGCGAGCAGCTCGCTTCGGGCGTGCGGTTCGTGCGCCTGGCGAAGGAGGGGAGCTACGACATCGTCGTGGGCAACCCGCCGTATCAAGGCCTGAGCAAGACGACGCGATTCGAGTATGTGGTGAAGCACTATCCGCGCGGGAAGGCGGATTTGTACGCGGCCTTTCTGGAGCGGGGCGTCGAACTCGTGCGCGAGGCTGGGGTCTCGGCGCTGCTTACGAGACGCGGGTGGCTGTTTCTGGGGAAGGGCGAGCTCCGCAAGAACCTTATTCGACAGAACGACCTTCGTCTCTTGGGCGACCTGGATCGAGGCGCGTTTGAGGACGTTCCCGACGAAGTGCTCTCGACTGTCATGTCCGTCGTGCGCCGTGCGGGGCCCGGCGGCACACCTGCGGTCGCGATCCAGCCTACGCTCCTCGATGATCACTCGCGCGATTCTGGCCGCACTGCACGGAAGCGGGCGGCGATTTTAGCGCAGGTCGGTCGCCACGAGTTCGACCCGAAGGCCTTCGCGGTCATCGAGGGCGAGCCCATCGTGTACTGGTGGACCAGAGCGTTTATCCACCGGTACGCGCAGGCCCCGAAGCTGGGACACCAGCACGCCATCCGCGTCGGGTTGCAAACAAGCGACAACCCACGTTTCCTACGCCGAGCCTGGGAGGTTAGCGGCTTCGCCTTCAAGCGGCTCGACGATGCAACCCGACATGAAGCTCGGGCTGTGGCGACCTGGGCACCGTACGTCAAGGGCGCATCAGGGCGCGTCTGGCTGGAACCACTCGTGGACATCGTACGATGGCATTCGCGCGGACTCGAAGTGAAGGTGTTCAACGAGCACCTCTACGGCAGCTACACCCGCAACGTCAGAAGCGAAGCCCATTACTTCCAGACCGGCGTCACATTTTCCACAATCGGCGCGGCGTTCAGCGCGCGTGCCCATAGGTACAGAAGCATCTGCGACGTGATGGGGTCCTCGGTTTTTGTCGACTCCGTGGAGTCGACCGCAGCGCTCCTGAATTCTTCGCTGGCACGGTCCGTTCTTCAGGCATTGAACCCCACGGTGCACTTCCAAGTGGGCGACGTGAATCGCCTGCCCGTTTTCCCGGTCGCGAATGCCGACGAGATATTCTCCGCCATCGACCGCGCGTTCGCGGAGCACGAAGCCCACCGTGAACCCTCCGTCGAGTACAAGCTGCCCGGCCCCTCGCCTTGGCGCTGCGCGCAGGTCTGGGCGCAAAGTGCCGTGGATCGCCCCGACGGCGCACCACTGCCCCCGTACGAGCCCCAGTACGATCCTCCTGCGCCAGCCGCGCACGTGTCCTTCGCCATCGGCGTCGCCCTTGGCCGCTTCGGCGCGAACGGCGAGGGCGTGCTCGACCAGGCACCCGCGGACGCCCTGCCCGCCGGCATTCTCTTCGTGGGCCCGAGCGAGCATTTCCCCGACTCGCTCCGGCGCCCCGCATCCGAGCGCATTACACGCGCGTGGGAAGAGCACGAGCCGGCGATCTGCGGAGACAAGAAGCCAAGTTTGCGCGACTGGCTCCGCAAGGACTTCTTCGCGTACCACAAGGACCAGTACGAGAATCGGCCCATCTACTTCCCGCTCAGCAGCGAGAGGAAGAGCTTCGTCGCGTGGGTCAGCATCCATTGCTGGGCGGACAACACGCTTCAGGTCTTGCTCGCCGATCACCTCCTGCCGCTCGCCCGGGAGCTCGACGGGGAGATCTCTGATCTCACCCGGACGCGCGCCAGCAGCGACAAGAAGACCGCAACCGCCGCCGAGAAGCGCTACGCCTCCGTCAAGCGCCTCCGCGACGAGCTCGGCGCGTTCATCGACGCAGTGACCGAGTGCGCCGAGCGTGGCGCGCCGCCCACGGACCCAGACTGCCCGCCCCGCGCCGCCAACGCGCCCTTCCACATGGACCTGGACGACGGCGTGATGATCAACAGCGCCGCCCTCTGGCAGCTGCTCGCGCCGCAGTGGAACGACCCGAAGAAATGGTGGAAGCAACTCTGCCAGGCGAAGGGCAAGGACTACGACTGGTCCCACCTCGCCCGTCGCTACTTCCCCGCGCGCGTCGAAGAGAAGTGCCAGACCGACCCGAGCTTGGCCGTCGCCCACGGCTGCTTCTGGAAGTACCACCCCGCCAAGGCCTACGCCTGGGAGCTCCGCCTCCAAGACGAGATCCGCCCCGACTTCACCATCGACGAGGCCGAGTCCAACGAGTGCCGCGAGCGCTTCCTCAGGGACAGCGCGGCGGAAGCGCGGGCGCTCCAGGCCGCGGAGCAGAAGCGCCGGGAGCGGAAGGCTGCGAAGGAGGAAGCAGAAGAAGCGCCGGACACGGAGCTTTTCGACGCCGGCGCCGATGCCGATGCCGATGTCGAGGCCTCGTAGATGGCCCGACGAATGCGAGCCGGGACAGGCGTCTTGCAGCTGGCGGTCGACGCCCAAACGGCGGCGACGCTCACAGAGACCAGCTGCGTCACACCTGGCCGGGGTCGAGCAACTGCCTCCGATGGACGTAGATCGCGCGTCGGATGACATCGTCGCGGACCTCGAAGATCCGGATCCCTTGGAACGTCGGCTCGGGGTTCGCTCCGGTCTGGCGGTGTTCGATCGGGCCGAGGCCCGCCGTCTGGCACAACACCGGACGATGGTCGTGCCACCAGTCGGCGTGGTCGGTGGCTGCGTCGAGTGGCTCGGCGTACGGCGGCACCGTCACTGAGCCGGCCATCGCCGGTTCGGGAATCGGGGTGTTTGCGGGGCCGAGATGCACGTCGTAGGCAGCGCCCGCAGCGCGCGATCGGTAGTAGCGCGCCGGATTTCCGAGATAGTGGTCCATGAAGTAGAGGCGCTCGTCCTTCTCTGCATCGTAGCCCAGCCCGAACTCGACGCGCTGGTGGCCATGGCCGTAAAGCACGAGATCGACCTTTCGCGCCGCGCCTTTGCCGACGCAAAGGTCCATGATCTCTTGGCCTCCTTGGTCGGCGACGTTGCGATTCAGGAACTCGGCACCCGCCCTGCCCTTGGACTTGGCGAAGTACGGCGTGCCGAGATGGTCCCATTCGTCTGGCACGACCCGGTTCGACTCGTCGGCCGAGTACATGAGGCCCGCGAACGCGCCGAGAGTATTCCGAGAGATTCGGGGATGCTCCGTCTCCCGTAGGTAGTGGAAGTAACGGAAGTGTCGGATGTCGAACAATGGCGCGTGAAGCCCCACGATGACGATCGAGAGAGCATTGGCCTCGGCGATCGCGCGTTCGACCAGGGCGACGCCGTCGCGGTCGACGCCAACGGAAGTCGGGCTTCCCCCGAGGAATGCCATCTGTGCCTCCGAGCCCACGCTGAAGACCCTGGCAAGGACCGCGCTTTCGAGCGTAGCCAGGATCCCGTCGTCCCAACGCGTGTCGACGAGCACCACCCGATGGATTCCGAGGCGCAGCAGCGTGTGTTGCCCACGGTTCAGACGCCGGAAGTAGTACCCGTTGCGATGAGCCATGGCGTCATCGATCTTGACGAACCCGAGCGCCGTGTCGGAGTCGATCGCTGGAACCGTTTCGCCGCTGGTTGGAAGGCCAGAGGCAGGATCCGGGTAGCGGACCCGGCGCGGGTCGAGCGCAATCGCGTCAGCGGTGTCGAGGTTGAAGCCGGAGGTGTTGTCAAGACGGGCCATGGAGATCGGCCCGACCCTCACGTCCGCCGAGAGCGGGTAGTCCCGCGCGCGATAGTCGTGGTTGCCCAGTGAGGTGACGATGGGAACGCGAAGCTCTTCGACTGGTTCGTTCCGTTCGCGGTACGGGGAACGGCCCAGGAGCAAGTCCTCGAACAGACCGAAGTTGCCCCGGCCCGCCCTCTGGTCATTCTCCTCGTAGAGGTAGTCGACGACGTCTCCGGTCACCAGGACCAGATCGAGCCTTCCGGCGAAATGCATCCGGTTGGCGTAGCGAACGAAGTCGCGGAAGTTGTCGTTGAAGTTGTTGAACTGCGAGCTGTCGCGCCGGGCCGCGCGCAGCCTGGCAGGGATATCGTCGATGCGCCGGGACACGTGCGTGTCGGTGACGTGCGCGATCCCGAACGAACGCCACTCCTGCTTCGCGTAAAGCGCGTGGGGCGCAACGACGCTCACGATCCCGCCAGGTCCCTCGACACAAATATCGTAGAGAGTCCGTTCGGCGATGGGAGAGGCCGCGGTCGCGAGCAGTGTCTCCGAAGGACCCACGCTCAAGGTGAGCCGAACATCTCGCGACGAGTCGCGCTGCGCGTTCACTGGCCTGAGTAGAAACCGCGTCCGCAGACTTGCAACGAACGCACTTGCGGAGCCCGGCGCCGAGGGCGACGCGGGACGAAACAGCGCGAGCTCGAGTGCGCTCGCGCCGCTGTGTATGTGGGGATTGGCGAGCTGCGGGCCGATCCACTCGAATGCTGCCACCGAATTCACGTCGGCGGCGTCCCCGCAGATCCCGCGCTCGAACACCTGAACCTGACCCGCGGCTGATTCGAATCGTTCGGTGGCCGGATAGCCCAGCGCACCGAGCTCGCCTCCGCCCCGCTTCCACCGCTCGTGAATCGCCCCGTAGAGCGCTCCGGCTCCGTCCCGCCAGAACAGCGTTCCGAACTCGAACCGACTGACGCGGTGCAGGCCGTCCGCGGAATCCTCTTCGTCCGTGAGCGGGAAGCCAAAGCGGCGTTCGCCGGTAGTTGGGTGGGTTCCCGCACCGCCGTTCGCGAGGTACGCGGTGAGGATGCCCCCGTGGATCTCGTGCGGCTCGGGGCCCATGACCGGATGCCAGTAGATCCGGCCGAACTCATACTCGCGCACGTAGCCGCCAAACCCCGCGTCGCCCTCCGGTGCCAGCGCTCTCCCAAGATCGAGCCCTGCAGCGCGCAGCCGCTCTGCCTTCTCGTCGATTATCGACATTTCTCCCTCTCTTCTTCTCCGTACGGCCCATCAGGTGCAGGGCGCGCTGTACTCGACGACTCGCCCCTATCGCCACGAGCAAGTCAGAAAGTGACGCGCTTCGCGAGGGAGCAAGGATCGACTCGCGCGGCCGTGACGATCGCGTCCGCCCGGGCGCGCGACGCCTGGGCTGCGCGCTCGAGCTCCGCTCTCGCTCCCGGAGCGGAGAGCTGCTCGGCGATAGAACGAGCCGCCGCGCGGATTTCCGCCGCCTTGGTCTGCGCGTCGGTCGTGGGCTTCATGGGTTGCAGCCTAGGCCGGCGAGGTGATCTGTCAACTTCTCACGCTGTCCTCGCTGACCTGATTGGATAACGCAGCGCCCTCTTGTACGCTGCCCGTCGGAAGCGGAGGATGGCAATGACCCTGACGAATCGGAGCAGGTCATGAGCACGACCTGGGATTGGCCTGGCTCGCGCTGGTGGCGCGTCGACCTCCACGCCCACTCCCCCGCGTCCCACGACTTCCGTCCGGACGCAGACCGCGAGGCAGCCGACTGGAGCCGGTGGCTTGGTGCGGCTCGGGACGCAGGGATCCAGGCCGTCGCCGTGACCGACCACAACACCGCGTCGGGCGTCGAAGCCCTTCAACGAGCCGCCGCAGCAATGCCTGGCGCACCGGTCATTTTCCCAGGAGTCGAGCTCACCGCGTGCGATGGCACCCATTTGCTCCTGGTGCTCGATCCGACTTGCACCCAGGCGCACGTCGACGACTTTCTGTCGAAGGCGCAGATTCAGGTCGATCAGCGGGGGCAACGGGAGGCGCGCTCTCCGCTGAGCGTCGAGCAGATTCTCGAGGTCGGCGGCGCGCGCGACATCGTTCTGGGCGCTCACGTGAACGGCCCAGCCGGACTGCTCGGGCACGACGGCCAGCAACGCATCAACGAGCTTCGCCACTTGGGGCTCGCCGGTGTCGAGGTCGATCCAGAGCGCGCCTTGGACAGTACCTGGCTGGACGGAAGTCGCGCCGAGATCGCCCGCGCGATCCCCCTGCTCTGGTGTTCCGATAGTCACGCCTTCGACGAAGCCGGCCGGCGTTTTACCTGGGTGAAGATGACGCTTCCCAGCGCCGAAGGCCTCCGGCTCGCCCTGCTGGACGGCTCTGCCTCGCTGAGGCCCGCGCGGACGCAGGCACCGGGCGATCCAAACGAGCACGCCGCTCAGGTCATCGAGAGCATCAGGGTCTGCCAGGCGCAGTACATCGGTCGCTGGAGGGAGCCGAGCCCGGCGACCCCATTCGGGCTGTCGTTCAACCCCTGGCTGAACGCAGTCATCGGCGGTCGCGGCACTGGAAAGTCGACGCTCGTCGACCTCTGTCGGGTCGCCCTCCGGCGGGAGAGCGAGCTCGGCCCCGGCGGCGAGACGTCCCTGCGCGCGGCGTTCGATCAACGCATGCGGGTACCACCCCGCCGCGACGAGGAGGGGCTGCTCACGTTGGATACGCGGGTGGAGGTCACATACCGCAAGGATGGAGAACGTTTCGTCCTGTCCTGGGACCAGCAAGGCCGGACCGCGCCCATCGAGCGAATTGACGGGGATCGGCGAGCACCCGAAGAAGGGGACATTCGCGAGCGCTTTCCGGTCCGGATCTACAGTCAGAAGCAGCTCTTCGAGCTCGCGAAGAACCCGAGCGCGTTGTTGACGATCATCGACGATACCCCCGATGTGCGTGGAGCCGAGCTCGAGCGTTGGAGGAGGGAGGCAGAGACCAAGTACCTCTCGCTCTGCGCGGAGGCGCGCTCTTTGAGGGCGCAAGCGGCGGACCTTCCGACGCGGCGCGCCGCGCTGCAGGACGTCCGGCGAAAGATCGAGCTACTGGAGCAGGGTGGCCACGCGCGAACGCTGAACGAGTACCGGGTCCGGCGGCGCCAGGACGGCACGTGGGTCGCCATCCAGAGGTCGGCCACGGACGCCATGGCGGCGCTCAGCAGTGCAGCAGCCGACTTGGTCATCGCGGATCTAGACGAGGGCGGCGAGGCGGCGGTCGACCCCGCGCTCGCGTCCCTGCGACGTGCCCACGAGCAAACCAAGAACATCGTCGAGGAGCTGCGCCGGGCAGTCAGCGACGCTCTCGACCAAGCACACTTGCAGCTGGGCGCGGTGTCAGGCGGTCTCGACGCCACCGCCTGGCGCGACGCGGTCGGTGCGAGCGAAGAGCAGTACAAGAGCGTGATCGACCAGCTCGCCCAGGCCGGGATCGCCAACCCTGACCAGTACCGCGACTTGTTGCAGCGGGCCGCCACCCTCGAACAGGAGATCCAGAGCTTGGATCAGCGGAGGTTGGCAGCCGAAGAGCACGAACGGGGAGCGGCGCGCGAACTTGCGAGTTACCGCGAGCTCCGAGGCGAGCTGACAAACCGCCGGCAGGCCTTCACCAGAGCCGCTTCCAACGACCTCATCCGGGTCGAGGTTCTGCCCTACACCGATCGGGGCGACGTCGAGGGCTTTCTTCGCGACACTCTCGCGATCGCCCGCTTCGACGACGACTACGCGGCCATGGTGG
The DNA here is from genome assembly GCA_020849095.1 of Candidatus Eiseniibacteriota bacterium. Classification (GTDB taxonomy): domain Bacteria; phylum Eisenbacteria; class RBG-16-71-46; order RBG-16-71-46; family RBG-16-71-46; genus CAIXRL01. The sequence goes on along the minus strand of JADLGX010000073.1, from coordinate 6,145 downwards.
ATGGCATTCACTCACCCGGAACGGCGCCAGACGCCTGGGCTTTCGAGAAGCTCGACGCCACCGTGGCACAGCTCCGGGGCATCTTGGCTGACCCGGACAGGCAGTGGCCCGCGCAGGACCGACGTTTTGAGAGCAAGCTGCGCGGGCTTCAGCCGGAGCGGATCGACCGCCTGGCGCTATATCTCCCCGAGGACGCAGCCGAGGTCAGCTTCTGCGATCCGCGCGGGGGCGGATGGAAGCCACTCTCGCATGGGTCGCCCGGGCAGCAAACGGCCGCATTGCTCGCCTTCGTGCTGGGGTACGGCAGCGAGCCGATCATCTTGGACCAACCCGAAGATGACCTCGACAACACCTTGATCTACGAGTTGCTCGTTCGCCGTCTTCGAGAGAGCAAGCAGAAGCGCCAGATCATCGTCGTGACCCACAACCCGAACATCGTCGTTCACGGCGACGCAGACTTCGTAGTATCGCTCGAATCGCGCCAGGGCCAGACACGCGTTGCTTTCGCCGGCGGTCTCCAAGAGTGGGGCGCTCGCGACGAAATCTGCCGAGTGATGGAGGGGGGACGCGAAGCGTTCGAAACGAGATACCGGCGGATCATGCGAAGCGGAGAGGCCAGACATGGATAGCATCGACGGCCTCGTCGGGCGGATTCGGCTCGGTGAAGACTCGGCGCTCGAGCTCAAGCGCGTGCTGCTCGCCGGGCCACGCGTCACTGACCCGAGCCGCGACGATTTCGGCGACGAGCTCGCGGCCTTTGCCAACGGGCGCGGGGGCACCGTCGTGCTGGGTGTCGACGACAAGACCCGTGAAGTCCTCGGACTGCCGACCGAGCGTCTAGACAACGTCGAGACCTGGGTGCGCGAGATCTGCAATGACTCCGTCAAGCCGCCCCTCGACGTCGACATCCGAAAGCTGGAGATGCCGGACTCTAGCGGTAGGCTCGTGCCGGTCATCCGCGTCGACGTTGCCCGTAGCCTCTTCGTCCACAGGAGCCCGGGGGGGTACTTCCGCCGAATCGGCAGCTCCAAGCGCGAAATGCCCCCAGACGTGCTGGCTCGCCTGTTCCAGGAGCGGAGCCAGAGCCGCGTGATTCGATTCGATGAGTCGGCAGTGCCCGCAACGAGCCCAGCGGACCTCGACCTGGAGCTCACGCGGCGGTTCACTCGGGACGACAGCACACCGACCGAGTCATCGCTGCGCAAGCTCCGGATCGTGGCGGATGATGACGCCGGCGCTGCACGTGCCACGGTGACGGGGATCTTGCTGGGGACGCTCGAGCCGCAACGGTGGCTGCCGCACGCAGAGATCCAGGCTGTGGCGTACGCCGGCCAGCGGCGCGACGTGAACTACCAGATCGACGCGCGTGACATCGGCGGCCCTCTCGACCGGCAGGTCTTCGAGGCTCTCCACTTCGTTCGGCGCAACGCTCGCGTGCACGCGACGAAGCTGATCGCCCGGGTCGAGCAAGCCCAATTCAGCGAGCGAGCGGTGTTCGAGGCGCTGGTGAACGCAGTGGCGCACCGCGACTACTCGATGGCCGGCGCGCGTGTGCGCCTGCACCTGTTCGCGGACCGGATGGAGCTGTACGTCCCCGGCAGCCTCGCCAACACGCTCACCCCGGAGAGCATGCACCTGCGCCAGTACAACAGGAACGAGCTCATCGTCTCACTTCTGGCGCGCTGCGCCGTCGTGGACGACGAGCGGCTTGGTCGCTCGTATCTCATGGATCGCCGCGGTGACGGAGTCCCCATCATCATCGAGGAGAGCCGCAATCTCTCGGGACGTGAGCCAGAATACAGGCTGATCGACGACAGCGAGCTCCTGCTCGTGATCTGGGCTGCGCCGCCGCCTGGCGGCGCTCCGGAAGCCTAGGCGGTCATGCCCGCCCCGGCCGCACACCCCCGCACCGCGAGCCGCGCCCTCGCCGCCGAGGTCGCGAAGAAGGTCCGCGAGCGCGGATTGGTGGTGTGGGTCGACGCGGAGCGGAAGTTCGACGCTTTCGTCGATGCCATTCGCGACCACCAGCTCGGGTTCTCGTATCCGGTGGTGGCGTACCGCGGGAGCTACCTGGAGCTCATGCTCGCGCTCAAGAACTACGGGAACGGCCTCTACCCAGAGCACGTCCTGATCCATCTGCCAGGCATCAACAAGGACACCGTCAGGGAAACGCCGGTGTTCGAGCTCTTCAAGGCCGGCACTGTCTTCGAGAAGAGCCTGGGCACGCTCGTCCGCGAGGCCGCGCTCGGCACCGCGCGACCAGAGGAGGTGGACGCGTTCGTCCGCGGCGCTGACTCGAGCCTGGAGAAGGCTGACGCTTGGCTCGAGAACCTCTGCGCGCAGCCAGCGGATGGGATTTCACAGCTGCTCGACAGCCTTGGGCACGAAGCAGTCGCACTCGGGCTCGTTGCCGATGACCCGCGCCTGCGCAGCCGCTTGCCCGAGGCGGGGGAAGAGATGCTGGCTTTCCTGGAGAAGGGGCTGGGGCTCGGGCCCGCGTGGCGAAAGTACCGCATTGGTAATGCGGAGCTCACCGCGGGCGCCGTGGGGACGCTCGTTGCGGGCTGGCTCATGGCGGTCGAGTTCGTACACGACCTGAAAGAAGCGCCCGTCACGCCAGAGCTTCAGGCCCTGACCAAGCTCGGACCCCTCGCGAAGGAGTGCCGGCGCCTCGCCACACGATTCCGCGAGCTGCAGCCGGACGCTTACGAGCTCTTCGCGACCGAGCTGCAAGACCAGCTCGAGCAAGAGCGCACGAGCCACCACGCCAGCGCCTTGGGTTCCATCGATACGTTTCGCTTCGAAGAAGCCACCATGCGCGCCGCGGCTTTGGGCGCGCTCCGCCGCGGCGAGTGGGGCAGCGCCGGCGAGCTCGCCGACGAGCGGACCCCGGAGAAGTGCTTCTGGGTGCAGCGGTCGCCACCGCTCCAGCGCACGTGGGAGATCCTGCGCCTTGCCGCGAGCACCGGCCGGGCACTGGCGGCCACCGCCAAGGCGCTCGACAAATCCGGCTCTCTCGACGAGGCCGTCGAGCGCTATGCCGACAAGCTCGCCCCGGTCGATCGCAAGCATCGACTCTTCGAGCAGCGAGCGCACGCCCTGCTCGCTTCCGATCTCGAGGACCACGACTCTCTCCTGGAGGTTCGCAACGCCGTACGCCGCGCCTACCGCGACTGGGCTGACGCAACGAATCGCGCGTTCTTCCGGCTGTGCGTGGCATACGGACCCTTGCCGGGGCGAAGTCTTCGCCAGCGAGGCGTCTACGAGGACATCGTGCAGCCGCTCGTCGAGGGCGGCGGGCGAGTCGCGTTCTTGCTGGTCGATGCGCTCCGTTTCGAGATGGCGCAGGGCCTCGCCGAAGATCTGCGGGCCGAGAAGTACCGCGTCGCCCTCGGCGCGCGTCTGGCTGAGCTCCCGACCGTGACTGCGATCGGCATGAACGCCCTGGCCCCGGTCGAGCGAAACGGTCGGCTGCGACCCGTGGTGCGGGACGACAAGGTGGTCGGCTTCACGGCAGGCGAGTTCAGTGTGCTCGATCCGGAGTCGCGAGTGCACGCCATGACTCAGCGCAGCCTGGCCAGTCCCGCGGACGACATCGAGCTCGAACAGTTCCAGGAGCTGACCGTCACGCAGCTCAAGCGACGCCTCAGCGGCAAGCCACCGCTCGTGGTGGTGCGGAGCCGGGAGCTAGACACGGCGGGAGAGAGCGGCCTGCACCTGGGTACGTTCGAACACACGCTTGCCCTGCTCAAGTCTGCCATCTCGCTGCTGTCGCAGGCGGGGGTCGAACACTTCGTCATCGCGTCGGATCACGGCTTCTTGCTTCAGGACGGAACCGCCAGCAGCGTCCCCTTCGGAGTCAGCATGCGCGTGCCCGAACGGCGGCACGCGCTCCTCCGCGAGCCCTCAGGAATGCCTGACGTGCTCGAGGTCCGGCTCTCCGCGCTCGAGTATGACGTTGAGCAGGATCTCTACCTGGTGCTCAGGCCGGACACCGCGCTCTGGCAGACCAGGAATCGAATCGAGCCGTTCGCGCACGGCGGCAACAGCCTGCAGGAACGCGTGATCCCTGTGCTGGTGCTCGAGCGCCAGATGGCGCGCGGGAAGACCACCTCGAAATACGAGGTCGCGGCGCGCGCTGAACCGGCGCACCTCGGACGGCAGCGCCTGCGCGTGGCCGTGCGGCTGCAGAGCCGGGAGACCGCATCGCTCGGTTTCGCCGTGCCCAAAGCGATCAGCCTCGCGCTGCGCGTGCCGGGCCGCCCAGACGTGATGATCAGCCTGCTCGACGCGGGGCCACCGGCCACTCTCTCGGACGGCCGGGTCCTCGTTCCGCCCAATCGTGACGAAGCGCTCATAGAGTTCGAGCTCGAAGCGCTGGCTGACGAGAAGGTGCGCGTCGAGATCTACCATCCGGATGCGCGGGAAGACGTGACGCCGAAGGTGGTCGATGGGTTCTTCGATGCCGGCCGGAATCGGCGCATCCCGAAGCCGCCCGCCGCCGGGAGCTCGCCGCCGTCGGCGCCGGCTCCACCCAGCGTGCACCCGCCGGCCACGCCCGAGCCACCGACGCCCGAATGGGGAGCCTTGGTCGCTGATGAGTCCTACCGGCGCGTGCTGGAGATCATCGCCGAGCGCCGAAGCATCAACGAGGCCGAGTTGGAGCAGGTGCTCGGCTCGCCGCGGCGCGTGCGCGCGTTCGCACGACACTTCGATCAGATCGTGCGTGTGCTGCCGTTCGAGGTCGAGGTGCTCACGGTTCATGGCATGAAGGCCTACGCGAGGAAGGACTGAGGATGGCATTCCGCGACGCTCGCCACATCTTCCAGCGTCTGCGCAACGGCACGGTGCCCGATCGCGGACTGGAGGCCTTCGCCGTCGGGGTCGAGCGGCACCGCAAGGAGCTCCAGCGCAAACTCGAAGAGGTCAAGGGCGGCGAAGGCGACGTCAAGTTCCTCCGCGGCGGCTACGGCTGCGGGAAGACGTTCATGGCGAACCTGGTTGTGCACGACGCGCAGCAGCGTGGGTTCGCGACGAGCTTCGTCGTCGTCTCCGACAACGACCTGCATTTCCACAAGTTCGACGAGCTCTACCGCAAGGTGGTCAGCGGTCTGAGCACGCCGGCATGTGCCCAGGGCGCGCTCGGCGACATCCTCGATCGTTGGATCGGAGGAGTCGAAGAGGGGCTGACCGCGCTCGGCGTGAGCGATGACGACTCGAGCTTCGACGCGCGAGTGCTCCAGAAGCTCGACGAGCAACTCGTTGCTTTGACGGGCGGTCGCGCACCCGCCGACATGATTCGTGTCGTCCGGAGGGTTTTCGAGCTGAAGCAGTCCGGCCGACTGCAGGACGCATCGGCGCTGGTGTCCTGGCTCTCGGGCAGCTCGAACGTTGCGGCGAGCATCAAGAACCTGGCCGCCGTGAAGGGCGACATCTCGAGCACCGATGCCATGGCCTACCTCCGCGGCATCCTCGAGATCGTCAAGAGCGCCGGATATCAGGGGCTGGTCGTCATCATCGACGAAGCCGAGACGATCCTGCGGATGCGGGGCGATGTGCGCGGCAAGTCGCTCAACGCCATTCGTCAGATCGTGGATGCTGCGAGCAGCTACCCCGGGATGCTGTGGGTGTTCACGGGCACGCCCACGTTCTTCGACGACCGACAGGGCGTGAAGGGCGTCGAGGCGCTTCACGCTCGCATCAAGTACGAGGAATTCAACGGCGTGCCCAGCCTGCGCCAGCCGCAGCTCGCCCTCAAGCCCTTCGACCGTGAACGCCTGCTCAAGGTGGCGCTGAAGCTCCGGACACTCCACCCGGACCTTGCCCCCGCGGACGCGGAGCGCCGCATGCCCCGAGAGCTGGTGGAGCAGCTCGTCGACGCCGTCACGGCAGGCTTTCGCGGCGACGTCGGCGTCGTGCCCCGCCAGTTCTTGCGCACGTTCGTCAACGTGCTCGACGTGCTCGCAGACGATCCCGATCAAAACGCGCACGGGCTGCTCGGCTTCGAGCCCGCGGCGTTGACCGCAGAGGAAGAGGCAGTCCTCGCCGGGCGAAAGCTCGAGGAGCCGCCCGCGAGTGACGACTTCGGCGGCGCAGGCGTGGACATGTGAATACCCGCACCAGACAATGGTAGTCTCGATCCGTG
>JADLGX010000072.1 GCA_020849095.1 Candidatus Eiseniibacteriota bacterium | reverse complement strand
GCGGCCGCCGATCCGCGCGCGGCGCTGGTCGCGGCAAGGGCGGAGCGGGAGCGGGTCGAGGCGGCGGCTCGGGACTGAGGGAGCTCGTGGTGGCGAGGCTGGTACTCAGCGCTCGTCCGGGGCCCTTTCTCGAACTCCCTGAAGCTCACGCGCCAGTCTCTGGGCCTCCTCGAGCCATGCGAGCTTCTCGGCCAGCGTCAGGCGCGACATGCGAAGCAACTGCGCCCGCTCGTGGCCGTCCCAGCCAGGTTCCCACGCGTGCGTATCGTGTCCCCCGGTCACGGGTGCCTCTTCTGCTCTTCGGCGAGAGTTTCGAGGCGCTCGATGTCCTGAAGGTCGCGTGGGCGGCCTGCTGCGCGCTTCATACGGATGAGCTCGGCCCTCGAGACGAACCACAGGGATTCACCCGTGTCGAGTTCCTGCCGCAGCGCAGCCGGGTATTCCTTCTCGAAATCGAACGGACATTCGAGGAAGAGATCGATCTCCGTCGCTTTGTGTTCGGCACTGAAGAGCGAGAATACCGTCAGCCCCTTCTCGGATGACCAGGCACGACGCTTATCGGCATCCGCGAAGTCCATGAGTGCGACCGGCGCGCGGGGCCGGTAGCCCAGCCCGCCCAGTGCTTCCATGGCGCGCTGCAGCGCGGAGGGCTCCGGATCCAGCACCAGATCCACGTCCACCGTCAGCCGCACGTAGCCGTGCGCGACGACGGCCATGCCGCCCACGATCAGGTGGCGGACCTGGGCGGATTCGAGTGCGCGAGCGAGGGCAGCGAGACTGCGGCGTTCCATTGCGATGGCGACCTCGGTCCGGGGGCGGGAATCACGGGCGCGTGCATCTTGGCCTCGGGCACCTCCCACCCGCAAGCCCTACCGCAGGAAGAGCACCACGACGCCCGCCACCGCCAGCAGCGCGCCCAGCAACGCGCGCGCGGTGAGCCGCTCGCCGTGGAAGCGCGCCGCGATGAGCATGGCGAAGATGGGGTAGATGGCGGTGATGCTCGCGGCCACGCCCGTCTCGATGAACCGGATCGCGGTCAGCGACAGCGTGACGCCCATGAACGGTCCCAGGAACGCGCCCGCCGCCATGAACGCGCTCGCCCGCCGGTCGCGCAGCGCGCCGAGCGTTTCGCGCACCTCGCGCCCGGCCGCGGTCATGATCCAGATGGCCACCATGGCGGCGGTCACGCGGATCACCGTCGCCGACAGCGGATCGATACCCGTGCGCAGCGCCATCTTGCTGAGCACATAGCCGCCGGCCTGGCCGAGCGCGCCCAGCAGCGCCGCTCCGATGCCCACCGCCACCGAGCCCTCGGCGTGCTCGTGCGCGATGTCGCTGCGCGCGCCCACCACCCAGGCGATGCCACCCAGCGTCATGCCCATGCCGAGCAGCGCCAGCGGTCCGGGCGTCTCGTGCAGCACGGGCCACGCGATGGCGGCGGTGAACAGCGGCGCGCTCGAGGCGATCAGCGCCGCGCGGCCCGGGCCCAGGATGACCAGCGAGCGAAAGTACCAGCCGTCGCCGAACACGAACCCGATCAGGCCCGACACGGCGAGCAGCGCGATCTGGGTGGACGTGGCCCACACCGGCCACGGCGCGCCGCGCGTCGCGAGCAGCGCGGTGGCCAGCAGCACACACGCCGTGGTGATGCGCAGCCGGTTGAGCACGCGCGATCCCATGGCCTTGCCGGCTGCGGCGAAGAAGTTGGATCCCGCGGACCAGCACAACGCCGTCCCCAACGCGGCGAACTCCCCGGCGAATCGCATCGGCGCACTATGCACGGGCGGACCGGGCGAAGAAAGGCATGGACCGGAACCGAGTGACGGTGTATATACACCACATGATTCGCACCCAGCTGTTCCTGGAAGAGGCCATGCATTCCCGACTGCGTTCGCTGGCGCGGGCACAAGGCCGAACGGTGTCCGACCTCGTGCGGGAGGCGATCCAGCGGTCGTTCCCGAGCGAACCGGAGGACGAGCGCTCGCGCACGCTTCGCGCGATCGCCGGACTATGGAAAGACCGAGACGATATCGGCGACCCGGCCGCGTACGTGAGAAGGCTCCGGCGGAGTACGAAGCGAAGCCGCCGCATTCTGGGCTGAGCGGCGTACTGCTCGATTCGGACGTCATCATCCGGGCGCTGCGCGGGTATCCCGACACCGTCGCCGCGATCGGCGCCCTCGAGTCTTCCGGGGTTCCGACCTACACCTGCGCGGTGGCGTGGGCCGAGGTGTACGCGGGAATGCGGCGTGGCGAAGAGCCCTCGGCTCTGGCTTTCCTTCGTGCGCGCGGCGAGGTGGTGATCGACTCGCGCACGGGCCGTGTGGCCGGCGACTACCTCGCCCGCCATGGAAAGTCGCACGGACTCGGGCTGGCGGACGCCATCGTCGCCGCGGCCGCGAGCACGTCCGCGCTTCATCTCTGGACGCTGAACCGAAAGCACTTCCCCATGCGGGATGTCCGGTTCTTCACGCCGGAGTGACGCGGCCGCGCGACCGCATCCCACGAACGCCGACGGCCACCCCGAGAGGTGGCCGTCGACGCTTCACGCCGAATCCGTTCGGCGCGACTTACCTCACCAGCACGAGCCTCGCTCCGTACTCGCGCTCGTCCGCGGTCATGCGCACGAAGTAGAGGCCCGCCTGCACCGCGCGGCCGCCGTCGTCACGGCCGTCCCACTGCAGGTCGTGCGCGCCGGCCGCCAGCGTGCCGCGCTGGAGCTTGCGCACCATGCGGCCCGCGAGGTCGTACACGCCCGCCTCGACGCGGGACGCCTTGGCCAGCGACAACCGGATGTGCGTCGAGCCGCGCGCCGGGTTGGGCCACGCGCTCACGGCGTCCATCAGGCCCGCCGCTGCCGGCGGCGGCTGCACCGCCAGAACCTCGCCGTCCTCGAGCCGGATGTTCGTGTTGGCGATCGTGGTCATCTCGGGATCGCCCTCTTCATCGAGCACCTGGACGGTCAGCCACTGCTCGGGCAGGTGCGACCACGTGGGATAGCTCACCGTGACGTCCACATCGGTCGAGCCCCCTCCG
>JADLGX010000071.1 GCA_020849095.1 Candidatus Eiseniibacteriota bacterium | reverse complement strand
TACGGCGAGACGCGCGCGAGCGGCGAGGCGTCCTCGGTGAGCACGGTCTCCTTGCCCGAGAGCTTGAACAGGTCGCGGTAGCGCTGCAGGACGGGCGGGCCGATGCGCATCTGCAGCCGCGCCTTGAGGGCGCCCACCACGCCGTTCCACATCGGCGCCAGCGCCACCAGCAGCAGGGTCTGCGCGATCACCAGCACCGGGGCGGGAATCATCAGCGCGCCCACAGCAGCAGGCCGACCAGCGTCGCGAGCAGGTAGGCCAGATAGAGGTGGAGGCTGCCGGTCTGCAGTCGGCGCGCCTGTTCGCTGCTCCACAGCACCGCCTGCACGAACGGCTGGTAGAGCGCGTTCTCGAACACGGCGGGCAGCCCGGCGCGGTAGCGGTACTTCTTGGCGAAGTAGGGCGAGCCTTCCTCGAGCACCTCGAGCTCACGCTCGCCGCGCAGCACGGGTTCGAAGATCAGGCGCAGCGGCTTGGTGAATCCCAGCGAGGAGTACTGCATGCGCGAGTCGAGCCTGGCTCCGCACGCCCACGAGGGCGCGATGCGCAGCGGCGGCGCCGCGCCGCGCGTGCCGCGCAGCCAGACGCGCGCGAGCAGGGCGAACACCAGCAGCAGCACCGCGGCGGCGGCCGGCGAGATGCTGCTGGACTGCAGGCCGGCGGGCACCATCTGGAAGCCGGAGGACTCCGCCAGGTGGGCCGCGTCGAAGCCGGGCAGCAGCACGGCGAGCGGCGCTCCCAACGCCGTCGCCAGCTGCGGCGCCAGCAGCCCCCACGCCACGGGCAGCGTGGCCAGCGCGAGCATGGCGGCGACGGGCAGCGGCGAGCCCTCGTGCGCGGCGGCGGCCTGCGCCGAGCGCGGGCGGCCGAGAAAACCGATGCCGTACAGCTTGACCATGGCGGCCACGGCGAGCGCGCTGGCCAGTGCCACGCCGGCGCCCGCGAACGGCGCGAGCAGCCGCAGCTGGCCGGCGCCAGACGAGAACCCGAGGATGAGCGCCTGGAACACCAGCCACTCGCCGGCGAAGCAGGAGAAGGGCGGCAGTCCGCACAGCGCCAGCGTGGCGAACAGCGCCGCCACCGAAGTGCGCGGCATGCGGCGCGCGAGCCCGCCCAGCGACTCCAGCGATCTCGTGCCCGCGGCATGCACCGCCTCGCCCACGGCCAGGAAGGCGAGCGCCTTGGCGAGCCCGTGCCCGACGGCGTGGTACAGCGCGGCGGCCAGCGCCACTCCGGCGATCTCGCGCTGGCCGTTGGCGGCGAGCAGCGCCGCCAGTCCGGTGGCGAGCAGCAGGATGCCGCCGTGCTTGATGGTGGAGTAGGCGAGCAGGCGCTTGGCGTCGCTCTCGACCGCGGCGTACAGCGCGCCCGCGACCGCCGACGTGACGCCCAGCATGAGCAGCGCGGTGCCCCAGTTCTCGGGCGGCGCGCCGGGCATCTGCCAAGCAAAGCGCAGCATGCCGTAGAGCCCGGCCTTCACCATGACCCCGGACAGCATCGCGGACACCGGCGCCGGCGCTTCCGGGTGCGCCATAGGCAGCCACACGTGCGCGGGCACGATGCCCAGCTTGACCATGAAGCCGATCGTGAAGAGCCACGAGAGTCGCGAGCGCTCGCCGGGCGGCAGGTGCGAGAAGGCGTCGGCGAGCGCGCCGAACTGGAACGAACCCGCGTGCGCCGCCAGCGTGACCAGCGCGAACGCCACGAGTGCCGCGCCCAGGTGCGACAGCGCCAGATACACGTAGGTGGCGGTGCGCGCGCGCGCGCTGTGCAGGTCGTGCGCGACCAGCGCCGCCGAGCACAGCGTCATGCCCTCCCACGCGAACAGGAACAGCAGCGCGTGCCGCGACAGGAAGACGCTGAGCAGTCCCAGCGCGAACGCCGCGTGCAGCGACAGCCGCGCGGCGGCGCCGGCGGGCGTGCCGTCCGGGCCGTGCGCCGCGAACGTCGCCGCGCCGACGAGTCCGAACAGCAGCAGGAACGGCGCCGAAAGCGCGTCGGCCGCCAGCGTGAAGGGCTCGCCGGGCAGTCCGGGCCACCACGACAGCAGCGATCCGGAGTGGCCCGCCAGCGTGAGCGCGCCGAGCGCGGCCGCCAGCAGGCAGGAGAGCACGGCGAGCGCGCGCGGTACCGCATGGCGCAGTGGCGCCGGCGATGACGGAACCAGCGCGGCGATCGCGGGAAGGAGCAACGCCGAGCCGAGTCCCCACACCGCGCCGCAAAGTAGCGCGCCGTCGAGTCCGGCGAGAACCATGAGCCGTCCGTGGTCAGGGTCTTCGTGCTGGGGCGGGCCGTCGCGTGAGGGTCGCGAGAGTCGCGCCGCGTGACATCGGCCCGATAACACCACGCGAGGGACCCCGCGGCAAGCCCGGCGTGCCTGCGTTTGCTAACCTGCGCGCCATTCGGTTGCGCGGCACACGACCACACGGAGGAAGTCATGGCGGAGCGGATGCGGTTCACGGGCAAGGTGGCGCTCGTCACGGGCGCGAGCAGCGGCATCGGACGCGCCTGCGCGCGAGCGCTGGCGGCGGAAGGCGCGGCGGTGGTGCTGGCGGGCCGGCGGCGCGAGCGTCTCGACGAAGTCGCGGCCGAGCTGAAGGGCGAGGGCGCGCGCGTTCACGTCGTCGTGGGCGACGTGCGTGCCGAGGCGACGGCCGCGGCGTGGGTGAAGGAGGCGGTCGCGGCATTCGGCGGGCTCGACGTGCTCGTCAACGCCGCCGGCGTGATCGGCAACGGTTCGGTGATGGACACGACGGCCGAGTCCTGGAAGCACGTGATGAGCAGCAACGTGGACTCCATCCTCCACATGACGCGCGCGGCGGCCGAGCCGCTCAAGGAGCGCAAGGGCGCGATCGTGAACGTCTCCAGCGTGGCCGGAGGCGTGCGCCCGTATCCCGGGCTGGCGTCCTACTGCGTGAGCAAGGCGGCGGTGGACATGCTCACGCGCTGCTCGGCGCTCGACTTCGCGCCGTTCGGCGTGCGCGTGAACGCGATCGCGCCGGGCGTCGTGGTCACCGAGCTGCACACGGTGACGAACGCCGTGGCGGACTACCCGGCGTTCCTGGAGCGCGGCAAGACCACCCATCCGATCGGGCGCGTGGGCAACGCCGAGGAAGTGGCCACGCTCATCCTCTACCTGGCCAGCGAGGAGGCCGGATGGGTGACCGGAGCCAACGTTTCGATCGACGGCGGCCGGGCGCTGGCGAGCGCCCGCTGAGTGCGAAAGCCTTCGCGCGGCGCAGCCGCCGCGCGAAGGCCCGCCTTTCCGGCCACTTGGCCGGGAAATCTCCCTAAGCCGCCGCCGGGGGGGCGCCGATAACCCCGGCGTCATGTCTCCCGACTTCCAGATCCCGCTCGGATTCTCCGGGGTGCTGGCCGCGATCGCCTGCCTGATCGGCGGTGCGGCGTGGTTCGCCGACGGCTATCGCGTGCTGCGTCTGCGGCGCGCGCTCGCGGCTTTGCGCGAGCGCCCGCTGGCCGGACTGCGCGAGGGGCTCGTCCGCGTGCAGGGCCGCGTGTCGCTCGTGAGCCCGCTGTTCTCGCCGCTCGGTGGCGTGCCCTGCGCGGGTTTCTCGCTTGAGGTGTCGGACGCGGCGGCCGCGCTGTCCGGAACGGTGCGCGAGACGCGCCCGTTCGAACTGCGTGCCGGCGACGACAGCGCGCAGGTGGAGCCGGACGACAGCGAATGGAGCCTGCCGGTCACGCAGGAGCGCGAGTTCGCCGCGGGCGAAGCGCTGGGCGCGCCGCTCGAGGCGCTGCTCGAACGGCACGAGGAGCTTTCGTGGCTGCGCCGCCGGGGCGGGGCGCTGCGGATCGTCGAGCGCGCGCTGCTGCCGGGCGCCGTCGTCACCGTGATCGCCTCGGCCGTCCACGGCGCCGAAGCGATCGCGGAACCCGAAATCGAGTGGGCGCGCACGGGCACCGACGGCGCCGCGTTCGCGGTCGCCGCGGCGGTCGCGCCTTCGTTCGCGTGGCGGCTCGAGTCGCCGGAGGGATTTCCCACGCAGGTGCTGGCCGACGGCGCTTCCGCCTCGCGTCCGCTGCCGGCGGCGTGGCGCACGCTGGGCGGCGTGCTGGGCCCCGCGCTGGCGCTGGCCGGGCTGCTGCACCTGGCGCACGTGGCCGGCGCCACGATGGCGGGAGGGCGCTGACATGATCCCGATCCAGGCGACGCTCTTTTCCGTCGGTTCGCTGGGCTTCGGCGTGTGGGCGTTCCTGCACGGCTTCCGGTCGCTGCGCACGTGGCGCGTCATTCGCGACACGCCGACCGCGCGCGTGCGGTCGATGGCCATGGGCATGGTCGAACTGAACGGCACGGTCGAGCCGCGCAGCGACACGGTCGCGCCCTTCACCGGCAAGTCCTGCGTGTTCTGGGAGGTCGAGATCTCGACGCTGTCCGGACGCTCGCGCGGCGGACGGACGAACTGGCACGTCGTGCACCGCAACCGCTCCGGCAATCCGTTCTACCTGCGCGACGAGACGGGCGTGGCCCTGGTCTATCCGCAGGGCGCCGACGTGAAGGTGGGGTTCGGCGCGGAAGAGACCACGCACGGGCTGGGCGTGCCCGAGATGTACATGCAGTACATGGAGCAGCAGGGGCTCGGCATGCGCCGCATGTGGGCGATCGGCGCCATGCGCTTTCGCGAGCGCGCGCTGGAGCCGGGCGTTCGCCTCTACGTGCTCGGCCGCGCGCACCCCAAGGCGATGGCGCGCGACGTGTCGTTCGACGACATCGAGATGCAGGCAACGGGCACCGACGGCTGGCGCGCCAAGCGCGTGCGCGAGGTGGATCCCGACGTCCGCGGTGTGATTCGCAGCGGCCAGAAGGGCGAGCCGTACCTGATGAGCCAGACGAGCGAGGCGGGCATGACGCTGGAGTACGGCGTGCGCGCGTTCGGCGGGCTGATCGGCGGACCGCTGCTGGCGTGCTTCGGCCTCTGGTGCCTGCTCGAACTGGCGCGCACCGGATCGTTTTTCCGATAGGCATTCATCCGGCCGGCGCGACCGGCCCTGTTCCATCGCACGAGGAGGTCGAGATGCATCCCGGTGAGATTCTCTGGACGGTCGTGATCGGGTTCGTGCTCGTCGGCTCGGTGGGTTACTTCCTGTCGATCTACAACAGCCTGATCGAGATGAAGAACAACATCGGGCGGTCGTGGGCGAACATCGACGTGCTGCTCAAGCAGCGCCACGACGAGCTGCCCAAGCTCGTGAAGGTGTGCGAGGCCTACATGCAGCACGAGCGCGGCGTCTTCGACAAGCTGAGCGAGGCTCGCGCCGCCCTGGCGGGCGCGGCCAGCGTGCGCCAGCGCGCCGACGCCGAAAACGCCATCACGCGCGCGCTCGGCGGGTTCTTCGCGGTCGCCGAGAACTACCCCGACCTCAAGGCGAACAACTCGTTCACGTCGCTGCAGCAGCGGATCAGCGAACTCGAGAACGCGATCGCGGACCGGCGCGAGTTCTACAACGACACCGTCGCCATGTTCAACACGCGCATCGAGCAGATTCCCGACTCGTGGGTGGCGGGCGGCATGAACCTGCAGCCGGCCGAACTGTTCAAGATCGACGAGTCCGAGCGCAAGGACGTGGACATCGCTTTCAAGATGACGGCGTAGTCCCGGCCGGCGTCGTCTTGCTCCGCCGCGAGCGCGCCTGTAGCTTGCGAAGTTCGTTCGCCAGCTCTCCAGCGCCCTCCCCGGGACACGACGCATGCATTCGCCAGCCGACTCGACAGCGCCCGACGAAGGCGCCGCCATCGCGACACCGTGCCGCGTGGCGGTGGCGGGACTGGGGCGCGCGGGGCTGGCGCACGCGATGGCGGCGGCGCAGCACGAAGGCTGCGCCGTGGCGGGATTCGTGGAGCCGCGCGCCGACCTGCGCCGCTTCGCGCGAGCCGCGGGATTCACCGCTCCCGCCGAACCCACGCTGGCCCGCCTGCTCGCCCGCGGCCCGCTCGACGCCCTGATCGTCTGCGCGCCCGCCGAGGCGCGCGCGGCGCTCGCCGCCGAGGGGCTCGCCGCCGGACTCGACGTGCTCGTGGACGGCCTGCCCGCGTTCGGCTCCGCCGGGGCGGCAGGACTCGCGGCGCTGCCCGCCGACGTCCGCGCCCGCCTGGGCTGCGCCTCGCCGGCGCTCTTTCATCCGCTGCTGCGCCGCGGCATCGAGCTGTTCGCGAGCGGCGCGCTGGGCGTGCCGCACCAGGTGCGCGCCTCTGTGTTCGTGTCCCGCGTGTTCGCGCCGGGCGCGCCGCCCGCGGAGCTCGACGTGCTCGACTTCGCCGTGGGCGACCTGCTTCTGCTGCTCGACCGCTGCCTGGGCCCGGTGCGCTCGGTGACGGCGAGCGCGCACCGGCTCTACGGCGCGCGGGTGGACGAACTGCACGCCATGCTGTCGCTCGACAACGGCGCCGAAGCGGGACTCGACGCTTCGTGGAGCGTTCCGGGCTATCCGCGCGCGGCGCTGGTGCTGGAGGTGGAGGGCGACCGGGGCACCATGATCGCTTCCGATGACGCGCTCGAAGCCGACCTCACGGTCGCGGGCGGCGGCTTCGAAGAGGGAGTGACGCGGCTGTCGCTGGCCGACGTGCCGGACCCGCTCGCGTTCGACGCCGGGGACGTGTCGCACGCGTTCGACGCGTTCGTGCGCGCGCGAGAGTCCGGTGAGCGCTGCCCCGACCTGGACGGCGAGCGCGCGATGCGCGTGCTGCGGACGCTCGACGCGCTGCGCGCTTCGCTCGCGGCCGGTGGCGCGTCCGCGCCGGTGAGCGCGTGAGCCCGTCGCGCCTGTCGGCGCCGCGCCTGCTGCTGGGCGCCACGTGCATCGACCTTCCGCCGCGCACCACGCGCGACCGCGCGCTCGAGGTGGCCGGGCGCTTTCGCGAGTCCGAGTCGCTGGCGGTCACGCTGGTGAAGGCGCTCGACGCCGGCGCCGAGGCGGTCTACGCGGTGCCTTCGCCCACGATGCGCGCGGCGCTCGCCGAACTTCGGCGGAGCGTCCCGGTGCTGGCGCGCCTGCCGTGGACGCCGCCGGCCGACGACCTGTTCTTCGAGCACCCGCTGGCGCAGGGCGGCACGGGCGCGGCCGGCTGGGGGGCGCTCCGCGGCGGCCCGGGCGCGATCGGCATGCTGCCGGCGGCGCTCACGGGAGACCTGTCCGCGCGCGTGGCGTCGCGCTGCGAAGCGGAGGCGCGCTTCGTCGAACCCCGCGACCTGTGCGGACTCACCGTGGCCGCCCCGATCACCGATCTGGCGCTCGCCGCGGGCCACGCCCGGTTCTTCGAGCGCATTCTCGCGTTCGGGCGCGCCCGTTTCGGCGGGCTCGCCGGATTCGAAACCGCGAACCTCGCGCTGCTCGTGCGGCGGTTGCACGAGTGGGGAGTCGAGCCCGACTTCGTGATGGCGCCGGTCAATCCGCGCGGGTTCGGCATGCGGCCCGACACGGCCGGCGTTCTCGGCGCCCTGCGGCGGCCCGGCATTCCGGTGCTCGCGACGGAGCTGCGCGCGGGCGGCGTCGTGCCGCTGGAAGAGGGCGCGGCGTTCGCGCGCGAGCACGGGGCGCACGGGCTGGTGCCCGAGCTGGTGGACCTCGACGACGTGGCGGCGGAGCTGCGCCAGCTCGGCGGCGCGAAGAACGCCGCCGGAGGCCCGGCCGGGCTCTAGTAGGACTGCGTCCAGTTGTGGACGGTCTTCACCACGGTGAGGCTCGACTTGCGGCAGGCTTCGGCGTAGACGGCGCTGTTGGGCCACGAGTGCTTGCCGCACCCACAAACCAGCTTGCCGTTGGGCTGCTCGATCACCTGGCACTTCTCGTCCTTGCACATCGGGCACATCGGGGATTCCTCCGTTGGAAATGGCGGGCGCAGTCTAATCGCGCCGCGCCCCGAGCGCCACGCGGCCGGCCGCTTCCTCGACTTCGGGCGTGAGCGCGTTGGCGCGCGCGAGCCGCGCCAGCACCTCGGCCGAGCGCGTTCGGCGGCGCGGACCGCGGGGATCGGCCGGATCCACGCCGTAGAGCCCGAAGCGGCCGTGCCAGCCGTCCGCCCACTCGAAGTTGTCGAGCAGCGACCAGTGCAGGTAGCCCGCGACCGGCACGCCTTCGGCGATCGCCCGGTGCATGGCCTCCGCGAACTCGAACAGCGCGCGCGGACGGAGCGTGTCGCCCGCGTCGGCGAAGCCGTTCTCGGTGACGAGCACGGGCTTGCCCGCGCGCGCCGCGGAGTGGAGCGCGCGGCGGAAGCCTTCGGGCCAGACCTCCCAGCCCAGGTCGTTGAGCGGCGCGCCGGGCGTGGCCACGTGCGGTTCGCGCGCCAGGGACTTCACGCGCCAGCGCGTGTAGTAGTTGAGCCCGAACCAGTCGAGCGCACCCTTCAATCCGGGCACGTCGCGCCGCACCGGCCGCGCGCCCGGAATGGCCAGGTCGATGCGTCCCGTCACCGTGGCCTGCTCGACGGCTTCGTTGAACACGCGGCGCTCGAAGTGCGCCACCAGGCGGTCGAGCGGGTGCCACGGGCGCAGAGCCTCGAGCTGCACGTGGTGCTTGGCGAAGCCCACGAGGGCGGCATGTCCGTCGCCGTCGGCGTCGAGGCGGTCCGCTTCGTGGATGGCGTGATAGGCGCGCCCGTGCGCCTCGAGCTGGTGCGCGATCACGCCGAGTGCGCGCGAGTTGTCGCGCACGGCGGGCGGCCAGATCCCCTCGGACCAGCCGCGGAAGGCGAACACCTCGGGCTCGTTGACCGTGCACCACCAGTCCACTTCGCCGCCGAACTCCCGCGCGCAGAAGGTGGCGAACTCGGCGAACCGGTCGATCGTATCGCGCGATTCCCAGCCACCGGCGTCGGCGATCCACAGCGGGTTCGTGAAGTGGTGCAGCGTCACGATGGGCGTCATGCCCAGCCGGCGCAGCGCGCCGAGCACCTCGTGGTAGTGCGCGACGGCCGCCGCGTCGAAGTGTCCGCGCCGGGGCTCGAGCCGGCTCCACTCCAGGGACAGGCGGTGCGCGCCGTGCCCGTCGGCCGCCGCCAGAGCGAAGTCCTCCGCGAAGCGCTCGTGGTGCCGGCAGGCTTCGCCGCTGCCGCGCCCGCCGCGGATGACGCCGGGCTGCTGCTCGAACCGCCACCAGTCGTTGTGCGTATTGCCGCCTTCGACCTGGTGCGCGGAGGTGGCGGCGCCCCACAGGAACTTGTCGGGAAAGCGGCGTTCGCGGGTCGTGTTCACGCGCGTGACGCTAGCGCAGCGCGGGGCGCGCCCGCCACCGCTTCCGGCGCCGCGCCCTGTGTTAGCTTGGGCGCCTTCCATGTCCTCCGAATCCTCTCGCCTCGACTTCGCCCCGGGCCTGCGCGCCCTTCGGCACCGCAACTTCCGGCTCTACTGGTCCGGGCAGCTGGTTTCGCTCGTCGGCACCTGGATGCAGAGCGTGGCGCAGGGCTGGCTGATGCACCGGCTCACGAGCTCGGCCTTCATGCTGGGGCTGCTGAGCTTCGCGCAGTTCTTCCCGGTGCTGCCGCTCGCGCTGTGGGCCGGCGTGCTGGCGGACCGCACCGACAAGCGCCGGCTGCTGATGATCACCCAGGGGCTGCTGCTGGTGCAGGCGGTGATGATCGCGCTCGCGGTGACGACCGGAGTCGTGAAGCCGTGGATGGTGCTGTCGCTCGCGCTGGTCTACGGCTGCATCAACACGTTCGACCTGCCCGCGCGCCAGTCGTTCGTCATCGAGCTGACGGGCCGCGAGGATCTCTCGAACGGCATCGCGCTCAACTCGGCGGCCTTCAACGCGGCGCGCATCCTGGGACCGGCCGCCGCGGGAATGCTGCTGGCGGCGTTCGGCGAGGCCGGCTGCTTCTGGATCAACGCGCTGTCGTTCGCCGCGGTGCTGGCCGCGCTGGCGTCTCTGCGCCTGCCCGAACACGTGGAGCCGGCGTCGCAGCGGTCGGTGGGCTCCACGCTCAAGGACGGCGTGCGCTACGCGTGGGCTACTCCGGGCATCCGTGACCTGCTGCTGCTGCTCGCCGTGTGCGCCGGGCTGGGATTCCAGTACAACGTGCTTCTGCCCGTGTACACGCGCGACATCCTGCACGAGGGCCCTCGTGCCTACGGCGCGCTGCTGTCCGCCTTCGGAGCGGGCTCGCTCGCCGCCGCCTTCCGCATGACCATGAAGCTCGACCGCTGGGCGCTGCGCCGGAACCTGCTCGTGGGACTCGTGCTGGGCGGAGTCGGCATGGTGGGGTTCGCGTGGTGGCACTGGTTCCCGGCCATGCTGGTGATGGGCGCGATCACGGGCTTCGGGCTCATCCTGTACGTCTCGAGCACGAACGTGCTGATCCAGATGACCACCGAGGACCGCTACCGCGGCCGCGTGATGAGCCTGTACACGCTCATGTTCGTGGGCACGGCGCCCTACGGCGCGCTACTGTCGGGCACGATCGCGCAGCGCATGGGAGCGCCGGTCGCCACCAGCCTGTGCGCGGTGCTGCTGCTGGGCGGAGCGCTGTGGGTGTCGAGGCGGCTGCGCGACATCGCGGCGCGGGAGGCCGAGGTGGCGGCCGCCGAGCAGGAAGCCGAGCCCGCGAGCTGAGCTTTAGTCTGCCCGGCGCGCGGGCCGCGGCGCGTCCTGGGCGAGCATCGCGCGCACGCCGCGATGGCTGAACACCACGGGCAGCGAGCCCGCGGCGCGGTTCCACAGTTGCCGGCGCGAGAGCTTGGGCCGGGTCGCCGCCGCGGGAAACTCCGGCGCGCCGTGCACGAGCCGCAGCGAGGCGCGCGCCCACAGGGCCGGCCACAGGCAGAAGAGCCGGTAGCGCAGCTGGCGGCGCGGGATCGTGTCCATGTAGTCCGCGACCTCGTCGAGCGCCGCGTGCGCGAGCGATTCCAGGCGAAGCGCCAGCGCGCGCAGCTGCGGGCGGTCCGGGCGGGAGAGGTCCGCCACCGTCAGTCCATGCTCGGTGAGCCAGCTGGCCGGCAGATAGCTGCGGCCGCGCCGCACGTCGGCGGGCCAGTCGAGCAGGATGTTGGTGAGCTGCAGCGCCTCGCCCACGCGCGGCGCGAGCTCGAGCCGGCGGCGGCGGATTTCCTCGGGCTCGCCGGTGCGCCGGGCGTGGATCAGTTTGGTGAGCAGGACGCCCACGCAGCCGGCCACGACGAAGCAGTAGTCCCGCAACTCCGCGGCGTCGTCGAGGTAGCTGGCCGCGTCCCCGCGCTCGGCGGCACGCGAGGCGTAGCGGCTCATGCCTTCCGACATGACGCGGACCCCGCGGCGCAGGATGGCCTGGTCGGCGCAGGAGAGGGTGGCGAGGTTTCCCAGGAGTAGGGGCAGATGGGCGAGCAGGCCCAGGTCCTCGGCGCCGTCAGCCCGCGCGCGGGCGCCCTCAGCCAGCCGGGCCGCCGCCGCCGCATCGCCGTCGAGCGCCGCGAGAAACTCGTGAAAACGCGCCCGGATGCCTGACGGACTGTCGGGCCAGGAGTCCTCGAGAGCGTCCGCGGCCCGGCAGAGCAGGTAGGCCGTTCGCACGGATTCCCGCATACCGGGGTCGAGCCACTCGATGTTGATGGCGAAAGTGCGCGAAACGCGCGGAAGCACCCAACGGCAGAACTCCCGGGCCTCGCGCGCGCTGGTTTCAGGGGGCATCCGTGAGGTTCACCCTTTCCGGTCGCAGGTCGGCTTCACTATACTCTGCCGCACCTTACTTGGCCGCCCCGGTCTCGACACCGGGGCGCAACCGCGAGACAGGAGTTCCCCAGTGAGACTCACCGAGCGATTCGGCCGGGTATTGGCGGCCTTGGGCGTGATCAGCGCGCTCATCGTGACGGCAGCGACGGCAGCAGGTCCCGTCGCGCCGCACGGCTATCCCCGGCTGGCCTACTACGGATCCATCCGCGGCAACGGATTTCCGTTCTACAACTTTCCGATCGACACGAACCTCGACACGGCCATTCTCGACAAGGTCGCGCGCTTCGAGGAGATCATCCTCGACGTGAATCCGATCTATCCCTACCGCCCCGACGTGCTCTCTGCGCTGCGCGCGAGGAATCCGGACGCGAAGATGCTGGCCTACGTGGTCGGGCATCACATGTGGGATCCGAACGACTTCGACTCGCTCAATCACTACCCGACCCGCTATCGGCGCATCCTCGACCACAACAACGGCTGGCTCTACAACCAGCGGAACAACAAGTACTACGCCGGCAACGTCAACCTGGCCAAGCGGGACCCGAACGGCCGTCTGGTGATCGCCGATTCTCTCGCCCTGCTCTGGAAGGACGTGGCGATCGACTCGGGCATTTGGGACGGCCTGTTCTTCGACATCCTCTGCGACGACATGTACTGGTCCGAAGTGCACGGCGAGTCCATCAATCTCGCCGAGGCCGGGTACACGAACCGCACCGACTTCAACAACAGCTGGCACGCCGCCACGGACACGATCGCCGCGCTCATGCGCAACTGGGGCGGGCCGGACTACATCCTGGTCGGAAACTGCGCGCTCGGGACCAAGTACTCCACGTTCAACGGCTGGATGCGCGAGGGCTTCCCGTTCGAGACCGGCGGCACGTGGTACACGAACATGTTCTGGCGCCCGGGCGGCTACATGACGGACGAGGCCAACTTCCTCGAGCCGCGCCACAACTACATCTTCACCTTCAACATCGGCACCGACTGGACGTCGCCTCTCAACCAGCGGCTCGCCCGCTGGGGGCTGGGCAGCGCGACGCTGGGCGACGGCTTCGGCGTGTTCGGCGGGCAGGATCGTGACGCCTATCACTCGGACTGGTGGAACTGGTGGTTCGACGAGTACGGCGTGGACCTCCAGACCGGCATGACGACCACGGCCCGCGAGGGCATCGGCTGGCTGGGCCAGCCGCTCTCGGACATGTACCAGGTGGTGTGGGTGAAGCCCGAAGTGCCGGACGGCATCGTGAACTGGGACTTCGAGACGAGCGTGACCCAGAACTGGAGCTTCGGCGGCATGATCCCGGCGTCCATCGCGCGGGACACCACGACGGCCGGCCACGGGCGCTCTTCGTCGCGCATCACGGTTCCCACCGCGAACCCGGTCGAGTGGAAGGTCAACTACAGCACTCCGATCGCGATGAGCCTGGATCCCAACACGCTCTATTCCGTGTCCTTCTGGGCCAAGGCCTCGCCTCCCCGCGAAATCCCCGTGGTCATCGGGACGCCGGGGCAGGGGCCGTGGGACACCCGTCTCGTGTGGGTGGACGAGGTCTGGCGCTCCTACCAGGTGCCCTTCAACACGATGAGCCACTCAGGCAATACGAATCTCCAGTTCTATCTCGCCAAGACGGCGGGGGCCACGTGGTTCGACAACGTGCACCTGCAGCAGGGCGAGTCCACGGTCTATCGGCGCGACTTCCAGAACGGCACCGTGCTCGTGAACCCCTCCGAAACGAGCGACGCGACCGTGACGCTGGAGCGGCCCTACCGCCGGATTCTCGGGGCAACCGACCCGATCGTGAACGACGGCTCGGTCAGTGCCGTCCAGTACCTGCCGATCGCCTCCGCGCTCTTCCTGCTGGGGGACGACATCACCCCGCCGGCCCAGGTGACGGACCTGCGCCAGGTCAGCATTCGCCCCTGACCGGCTTTCGGAACAGCACGGCCGCCCGCGCCCCTTGCGCCGGCGGCCGTGCGCGCTTCCGGCCGGGTGCCTCAAGTGGCGGTCGTTTCGGGCCGATACCGCCGGGGAGTTCGCCATGAATCCTCGTCGACTTCTGACCCTGTGGGCGGTTGCGGCCGCCCTGCTGAGCGGCGCGGATGCCCATCCCGCCGCGGCCGCCGGCTACCCCCGGCTCGGGCTGTACGGCTCGGTGACCGGAGCGGGCGTGCCGTTCGTGGACGGCAGCGGCAACCTCGACACCACGGCGATCGCCCAGGTGGCCCGGTACGACGAGGTGATCCTCGACGTGAATCCGCTGGCGCCCTACCGGCCGGACATCGCCGCCGCGCTGCGCGCGCGCAACCCCGACATCAAGATCCTCGCGTACGTGCTCGGCCACGACATCTGGCCGGCGGCCGACGCGGACTCCCTGAACCACTACCCGACCCGCTACCGCCGGCTCGTCCGCGATCTCGACGGCTTCCTGTACAACCGCCTCGGCGGCGGGGAGTACCCGGGCGCGAACGTCAACCTGGCGCGGCGCGACGCACAGGGGCGGTTCATCGTGGCCGAGGGCCTCGCCGACCTGATGTACGACGTCATCGTGCGCACCGGCGAATGGGACGGCATCTTCTTCGACGTGTACTGCTACACCATGTCGTGGACGCAGGACGGTTCGCAGCAGATCGACTACGCCCGGGCCGGATACGCGTCGCTGGCCCAGTTCGAGTCCGCGTGGCAGGCCGGATCGGACACCCTCGCCAACCGGCTGCGGCGGCTCTCGGGACCGTCGGTGATCCTGGCGGGCAACTGCGCGGGCAGCGCCCACCAGTCCGTCTTCAACGGCTGGATGCGCGAGAACTTCCCGTTCCAGAACGGCGGCACCTGGTACGACAACGTGCTCTCGGAGCCGCACGGCTACTTCGCGGACGAGGCGAACTTCGTGCAGCCCGTGCACAACTGGATCTTCAGCGCGCTGCTGGGCGGCGACGGCGCGCAGTACTCCGCCGAGAACGCGCGCCGGGTGCGCTACGGGCTCGGCACGGCCGCGCTGGCGAGCGGCTTCGGGGTGTTCGGCCCGTCGGACCGGCGCGTGCAGTCCGGCCCCTATCACTCGTGGTGGTACGACGAGTACGCCGTGGACCGCGCCTCGGGCCGGGCTTCCGCGAGTCTCGCGCACACGGGCTGGCTCGGCGAACCGCTGGGCGCGCCGTACCAGATGATCTGGGCCGGAACGAACCCCGACGCCGTGTCGAACCCCGACTTCGAGCAGAGCGCGACGACCGGCTGGACGTTCGGGCACTTCGCCCCGGCCGTCGCGACGCTCACGCGCGACACCACCACGTCCGCGCTGGGGCGCGCTTCGGCGCGCGTCTCGATCACGACGCCGAGCACGGTGGGCTGGCACGTCAACCTCACGAGCACGACGTTCATCCCGGTCTCGGTGGGGGTGAGCTACTCGGTCACGTTCTGGGCGCGCGCCTCGTCCCCCCGCGTGGTGCCGATCACGGCGACCATGCCCGGTGGCGGCGCCGCCGCCACGCGCAACGTCACGCTGGGCACGGAGTGGACGCATTACCAGGTGATTCTCCAGCCGACGCAGTCGGCCACGGCCGCTCTGGCGTTCTTCCTGGGAACGCAGGCCGGGGACGTGTGGTTCGACGACGTGCACTTCCAGCAGGGGGCCACGAACCTCTGGAGGCGCGACTTCCAGCACGGCGCCGTGCTCGTGAACCCGAGCGACGCCCTGCAGCAGGTGCCCATGGGGTCGAGCTGGCGGCGCATTCTCGGGACCGTGGACCTCGCGGTGAACGACGGGTCGCTGTCGAGCACCGTGTCGGTGCGGCCGAACGACGCGCTGTTCCTGCTCTCCACGTCCACGGACGTCACTCCTCCGGCCCCGATCGGCGACGTCCGCGTCATTCCCTGAGCGCGTCCTGACACTCCGGCAGGCCCGTGATTCTTGACGAGCGCCGCCGTGAAAATCGGTCGTTCACGGACGCCGGGCTGTGCTAGTTTTTCGCCCGCGTCGCGACCCCTGCACCCGGGTCGCGCAGTCGTTTCGGGACCCCACGCGAGCGTGGCCTCCGCCGCAGCCCGGTTCCCGGCAAGCCGAAACACTTCGATCCATTCCGAGGGCTTCGCATGCCGTCCCCGCGCGCGCACCTTGTGGTCGCGCGAGTCGCCACCGTCACCGCCTCTCTCATGTTCGTGCTGATCGTCGTGGGCTCCATCGTGCGCACGACGGGCTCGGGCCTGTCCTGCCCCGACTGGCCGCTCTGCCATGGGCAGCTGATTCCCCCCATGCAGTTCAACATCTTCATGGAGTGGTTTCACCGCCTGATCGCGCTGTTCGTGGGGATCCTGCTGGCGGTCACCGTGGCCGTGGTGGTGCGCCACCGCGAGACGCGCGCGCGCTACGGCGGACTCACCGCGCTGGGCGTGGCGCTGTACTTCTCGCAGGCGCTGCTCGGCGCGCTCACGGTGTGGAAGCTGCTCGACCCGTCCGTGGTCAGCGGCCATCTCGCGGTGGGGCTGCTGCTCTTCGGCACTTTCGTCACGCTGGCCGCGCTCGCCCACGGCGAGGGCAGTCCGTCTCCCGCCCAGTCGCGTCCCGCCGGAGTGGCGCAGCTGTTCGCGCTGGCGACCGTGCTGGTGTGGTTCCAGTCCGTGCTCGGCGGCATGGTGAGCACCCACCACGCGAGCCTCGCGTGCCCCGACTGGCCCACGTGCAACGGGCAGTGGTTTCCCCGCCTCGAAGGGCTGGTCGGGCTCCAGGTGCTGCACCGCTACGGCGCCTACCTCCTCACGCTCGTGCTGGTGACCGCGGCGGTCGCCGCCGAGCGCGTGCCCGATCCCACGGTGCGCTACCTGGGCCGGCTCGCCGGGCGCCTCGTGCTCCTGCAGATCGCCATCGGCGTGGGCAACGTGCTGCTGGGCGTGCCCGTCTGGGTGTCGGCGCTGCATCTGGGCAACGCGACGGCGATCATGGCGGTGATGCTGGTCGCCACCCTGCGCCTGGCCGCGATTCCCTCCGAGGCGCCCCGCATGGCCGGCATGGTGGCGCGATGAGCGTCGCGATCGTGGCGCCGTCCCGCTCGCGCACGCTGCGCGCGTGGCTCGAGCTGACCAAGCCCCGCATCGTGCTCCTGGTGCTCTTCACCGGGCTGCCCGCCGCGTTGCTCGCGGCCAAGGGCATGCCGCCCGCGCGCGTGTTCTGGGGGGCCGGCATCGGCATCGCGCTCTCGGCCGCCGCGGCCGCCGCGTTCAACCACTACTTCGATCGCGACATCGACGCGATGATGGTACGCACGCGCACCCGCCCGCTGCCGTCCGGCGAGCTGCCGCCGGCCGCGGCCGCCGCGCTGGGCTGGCTGCTCACGTGGCTGGCGTGGACGGTGCTGACGGTCGCCTGCAATCCGCTCGCGGCCATGGCGGCGATGATCAACATCTTCTACTACGCCGTCGTCTACACCATCTGGCTCAAGCGCCGCACGCCGCAGAACATCGTGATCGGCGGCGGGGCAGGAGCGTCCGCCCCCATCATCGCGTGGCTGGCGGTGACAGGCCGGGTGGACCTGCCCGCGATCCTGATCGCGGCGATCGTGTTCCTGTGGACGCCGCCGCACTTCTGGGCGCTCTCGCTCTACCGCCGCGACGACTACATGCGCGCGGGCATCCCCATGCTGCCGGTCACGCACGGGGAGCCGGAGACCCGCCGCCAGATCCTGCTGTACACGCTCGTGCTCGTGCCGCTCACGCTGGTGGCCGGGCCGCTCTCGGGATTCGGCCCGCTCTACATGGGAGCGGCCGCCGTGCTCGGGGCTCTGTTCGTGGCGGGTGCGGTGCGCCTGTACCGGCGCCCCGAGACCGTTCACGCCGTCCAGCTGTTCCGCTATTCCATCGCGTACCTGTTCGTCCTGTTCCTGGTCATGACCGTGGACGCCGTCCTCGGTCTGCGTGCCGCCTAGGAGCGGACGGTCCTTCCATCCGGACTCCCGCGAGAGACAGGCGCGGTGTGGAGATAGTTAAGGGGTGGTCAAGCCGCCCCGAATCATGTATAACGCGCCGTCCGTGTGATGGCTGAAAGGCTCTCCAGCGGGTCTCTCACCCGCTGGCAGGGAATAGCCGTCCCCGTTTCCTCATCCGGAAGCGACCCCGGGACATGGAGGATGCATTGCTGAACAAGGCCTACTTCGGATTGATCACCGCGGCCGTGCTCGCCGCCGCGCTGGCGGGTTGCAGCTCGGCGCCGCAGACGGGCGTGGCCCAGGGCAAGCTGGTGTACAACACCTGTGTGCCCTGCCATGGCGAAAACGGCGGCGGCAACGCGCGCCTGCGCGCCCCTTCGATCGCCGGGCTGCCCGAGTGGTACCTGGTGCGGCAGCTGCAGAACTTCCAGAAGGACGTCCGCGGCGCCCAGGCGGACGACATGGAAGGGCACCGCATGCGCCCGATGGCGCGCTCGCTGTACCGCGCGGGTGACCTCGAGGCCGTCTCCAAGTACGTCGCCGGCATGCCGATCGTGCCGCAGCCCGCGTCGCTCACGCTGGGCGACCGGGTGGCGGGTGAGGCCCGCTACACGTCGGTGTGCATCGCCTGCCACGGGCCGGACGGCAAGGGCATGGAGGCGGTGGGCTCCCCGCGCCTCGCGGGCCAGGCCGACTGGTACCTGTACCTCCAGCTGCAGAAGTTTCACAGCGGCATGCGCGGCACGCACCCGGACGACATGTACGGGGCGCAGATGCGCGCGATGTCGATGACGCTCGAGGACAGCACGGCCATGCACGACGTGGTCGCGTACATCCGAACCCTTCCGGCTCAGTGAACCGGGGAGACCGCGCGCATGGCTGATCACAGCGACCGTCCGGACGACGACTGGGGCAATGTCGTCGGCAAGTGGACCTTCATCCTCACCGTCATTCTCGCGGCGCTCTACGTGGGCGCCGTGATCCTCTACGTCCGCTAGGAGAGGGAAACCGACCCGATGCTCGAACGCTTCCTCCCGGCCGCAGCGAGCTATGCCGGCGATGTGGACCAGCTGGTCTGGCTGGTCACCATCCTGGTCGGCTTCTGGTTCATCGCCGCCGAAGCCATGTTCTTCTGGCTCATCTTCAAGTTCCGCGCGAAGGAAGGCGTCAAGGCCCAGTACATCACGGGCAAGGAAAAGCACCTCAAGCAGTGGATCAACATTCCCCACGGCCTGGTGCTGCTCTTCGACGTCTTCATCATCATCGCGGCCATCCGCGTGTGGGTGCACATCAAGCAGACGCTGCCGCCGCCCGACCGCACGATCCAGGTGACCGCGCAGCAGTGGGCGTGGACGTTCACGGATCCGGGCGCGGACGACTCGCTGGGCACGGCGGACGACGTCCACACCACCGACCAGCTGCACGTCGAGGTGGACAAGACCTACCACTTCAAGCTCGAGTCCAAGGACGTTCTGCACAGCTTCTTCATTCCGGCGTTCCGCATGAAGCAGGACGCCGTGCCGGGGCGCATCTACACCGGCTGGTTCAAGCCGACCCAGACGGGTGACTACGACATTCTCTGCGCCGAGATCTGCGGCATCGGTCACGGCGTCATGGGCGCCAAGCTCGTCGTCGAGACCGCCGAGGAGCGCGCGGCCTGGTTGCAGGCGCACGCGCCGGTCGTCGAAGAAGTCGCGAGCACGGAAGACGTCGCCACCGATGGCGCGTCCACGGATTCCACCTCGGCCGCGGCCGGACAGCAGTGACGGGGAGCGACATGTCCAACCAGCACGACGCGCACGACCACCACGCCGGGGCGCACGCCCATCACGACGAGGGGTGGTTCAAGAAGTACTTCTGGTCCACGGACCACAAGATCATCGGCTTCCAGTACATGTTCACGGGCATGCTGCTCGCCCTCGTGGGCGCGTTCATGGCGTACGTGTTCCGCATGCAGCTGGCCTTCCCGGGACAGGCCGTTCCGGGCTGGGGCCTGGTGTCGCCGGGCCAGTACAACATGCTCATCACGAACCACGGCAGCATCATGATCTTCTGGGTCGCGATGCCCGTGCTGATCGCCGGCTTCGGCAACTACATCATTCCGCTCATGATCGGCGCGGACGACATGGTGTTCCCGCGCCTGAACCGGCTGAGCTACCAGTTGTTCTTCATCAGCGTGCTGCTGCTGATCGCGTCGCTGCTGGTGCAGAACGGCGGCTTCGGCGGCGCGTGGACGGCCTATCCGCCGCTCTCGGCCAACAAGGACTTCAACCTCACACCGTTGGGGTCCACGTTGTGGCTGCTCGCGGTGGCCGTCGAGTTCGTGGCGTTCCTGCTGGGCGGCATCAACTTCATCGTGACCGCGATGAACGCGCGCGCGCCGGGTATGAAGGCGTTCGACGTGCCCATCGTGGTGTGGACGATCGTCATCGCCAGCATCCTGTTCATGGCGTCGGTCGGTCCGCTCGTCGCCGGCGCGGTCATGCTGCTGTTCGACCAGACGCTGGGCACGAGCTTCTTCAACCCGAACAAGGGCGGCGACCCGATCCTCTGGCAGCACCTCTTCTGGTTCTTCGGGCACCCCGAGGTGTACGTCGTGCTGCTGCCGGCCATGGGCATCGTGGCCGAGGTCATGACGGTGTTCGCGCGCAAGAAGCTGTTCGCCTACAAGACCGTGATCTACACGATCATCGCGACGGGCGTGCTGAGCTTCTTCGTGTGGGCGCACCACCAGTTCGTGGCGGGCATCGATCCGCGTATGGCCAACGTGTTCACCGTGACCACGGTGCTCATCTCGATTCCGATCGCCGAGATGTGCTTCGTGTACATCGCCACGCTCTATGGCGGCTCGATCCGCCTGACCACGCCGATGCTGTGGGCGCTCGCCTTCATGGCGGAGTTCATGCTCGGCGGCGTCACGGGCATCTACCTGGGCTCGAGCGGCGCCGACATCTTCTTCCACGACACCTACTTCGTCGTGGCGCACTTCCACTACACGTTCTTCCCGATCGCCATCATCGCGGTCATGTCGGGCGTGACGTACTGGTTCCCCAAGATGTTCGGCCGTCACCTGAACGAGTTCTGGGGCAAGGTGCACTTCTGGGGAACGATCATTCCCTTCAACGGCATCTTCATCCCGCTGTTCATCCTGGGCGCCGCCGGCGAGCACCGCCGCATCTTCGACTACCACAGCTTCCCGCACCTCGCGACGCCGGAACTGCAGGCGATGCGCGTGTTCGCGACCGTGTCGCTCGTGGTGATGCTCGCGTTCCAGCCGGTCTTCATCGTCAACTACCTGGTCAGCATGTTCCGCGGCAAGAAGGCGGACAAGAACCCGTGGAAGGCCAACACGCTCGAGTGGACGGCGGACTCGCCGCCCCCGCACGGCAACTGGCCGGAGCTGCCGAACTGCTATCGCGGACCCTACGAATACAGCGTCGAGGGCCGTGAACTCGACTACTGGCCCCAGAACGAGAAGGCTTGAGGGAGGTTTCGGGCGTGAAGCCGATCGCAACGACTCGCAGCTCGATGGGCATCGCCACCGGCAAGCTGGCCGTGTGGTGGGTGCTGGTTTCCGAAATCGTCATCTTCGGCGGCCTGCTGGCCTCCTACGTCATGAACCGCCTCGCCCACGTCGAGTGGGGCGATCAGGCGGCGCACACGAACACCTGGGCCGGCGCGTTCAACACCTTCGTCCTGCTCACGTCCTCGTTGTCCGCGGTGCTCGCTCACCAGGCGGCGGAGAAGGGCGACGGTCCCAAGGCCGCGCGCTTCCTCTACATGACCTGCCTGGGCGGCCTCGTGTTCCTCGTCGTGAAGGGGTTCGAGTGGGCGCACGAGATCCAGGCGGGTTTCGTGATCCAGTCCGGCGGCTTCTGGGGCTACTACTACACGGCCGCGGGGCTGCACGGCTTCCACGTGCTCGCCGGCATGGCCGTGATGATCTGGGTCGCCTCCAGCGCGAAGAAGAACCAGGACCTGCACCGCGTGGAAAACGTGGGGCTGTACTGGCACTTCGTCGACATCGTCTGGATCTTCCTGTTCCCCCTGCTGTACATCGCCAAGTAGGAAGGAGAGGGACATGTCCGCACACGCCGGCGCCCATCACCACACCAACTACGTGAAGATCTGGGCGATCCTTCTCGCGCTGCTGGTCGTTTCCGTCGTCGGCCCGATGGCGCACATCCAGGTGCTCACTCTGGTGACCGCCTTCGGTATCGCGCTCGTGAAGGCCTACATCGTCGCCCGCAAGTTCATGCACCTCGACGTCGAAAAGCCCATCGTGCACTGGATCCTCGCGCTGGCTCTGGTGTTCATGGTGCTGCTGTACGCCGGTATCGCTCCAGACGTGGGCCGCGACTCGGGCCAGCGCTGGAAGAAGACCGACGGCTGGCACCACCTGCCTCCGCAGTCGGACCACGACGGCGGCGCGCACAAGGGAGCCGAAGGTGCGACCGGCCACTGACCCGGCCGTGCCGGCATCCGTCGCGCCGCGCCGCCCGTTCGGCGAGCACAGCGCGCTCGGGATGGCGATCTTCATCTTTACCGAGGTGATGCTCTTCGCCGGCTTCTTCTCGGCGTTCGTGATCGTGCGCAAGGCCGTGCCCGAGGGCGCGTGGCCGCCGCCCGACCAGCCGCAGCTGCCGTTCGAGCGCACGGCGTTCAACACGCTGGCGCTGCTGCTCAGCGGGGTGGCGCTGTTCGTCGCCGGCCGGCGCTTTCGGCGTGACGGCGCCGCCGCGGCCCAGCCGTGGATGGCCACGGCCATGGTGCTCGGCGCGCTGTTCGTGGCGCTGCAGGGCGGGGAATGGGTCGCGCTGCTCGGCCAGGGGCTCACGCTCACGTCCAGCCAGCTGGGTTCCTTTTTCTACATGATCATCGGGACGCACGCCCTGCACTGCCTGGTGGCGATTCTCGCGCTCGGTATTGCCTGGCAGCGGATGATGGCGCGCAAGCTGACCGAATCGCGCCTGATCGCCGTCGAGATGTTCTGGTACTTCGTCGTGCTGGTGTGGCCGGCGCTGTACCTGCTGGTGTACCGGTGATGCGCCGCGGAGTCGCCCCGGCCGCGCTCTTCGCGCTGCTGCTGGCCCCGGCGCGCGCGCTGGCCTGCGCCGTGTGCCTGAACGGCGCCAACGACCAGAGCCGTCAGGCCTTCTTCGACATGACGATGCTCATGACGTTCCTGCCGCTGGTGCTCTTTGCGGTCGGGTTCGGCTGGCTCGCGTGGAAGGCCCGGCACATCCTGGCCAGCGAGTTCGAGGATCGCGACGAGGTGGCGGCCAAGGCGGCCGAGCGCGGAGCGGACCCGATCGCCTGAGACGTTCCGCGGCAGCCCGGCGGAGAACTCGGCGGATGGACGCGGTGAGCGGGGGGCGGCGGACCGGAGGGCCGAGCCTCAGGCCCGGAATTGGGTCGCGCCTCGGAAGGTTTCCCCTCCGAGGCGCCCTGTTGTGGTAGCGGGGGCTGGATTTGAACCAGCGACCTTCGGGTTATGAGCCCGACGAGCTACCAGGCTGCTCCACCCCGCAACAACTGGGCGCAACCTAACGGCCACGCCCTTGCCTGTCAAGCGCGCGGGCCGGTGGGATCGGTCGTTGCGTGCCCGCTTGCCCGCCATTATGCTGCGCCCTTTCCGACCGGGTACCACGACCTCGCATCCCCATGACGACCCAGATGACCCATCCGATGACCTATTTCCGGAGGTTTCCGTTGACCCGATTCCGGCCCGGAGCCGTCGTCGCGGCAGCGCTCCTTTGCGTTTTCGCCGCGGCCTTCACGGCCGTCGATGCCCATGCCGCAGCGGAAGTTCACCGGTTGAGCCTGGTGCTCGCCGGTGTTCCGACCGGTGTGAACGGCGGCGACTTCAACGACGCGATCGACCACTACAACCGCGTGACCCTCGAGCCCGCCCCGCATTACGAGGCGATGCCTCACATCTCGTTCACCTGGTTCTTCGACGCCGAACTGCGTTACTTCGTCCGTCCGAACTTCGCCATCACCGCCGGCGTCGGGCAGTTGCGCGCCGGGCACCATCAGGAGTTCCTGCCGGCGCTCTCGCAGGCCATCGACATCCGCACCGAAGTGCTGACGGTTCCCGTGCACGTGGGCGGCGCCTACTACATGCAGCCCTACAATCAGGGCGACTTCCAGGCGCGCGCGTTCGTCGGCGGTGGACTCGTCCAGTACACGTACACCAAGGCGAGCTTCACGCAGACGCTCTCGAACGCCGACTCGCTGCTCGACCTGCGCATGGGCGGCACGTTCCGCCGTTCGGCGACGCAGGATTCCCCCGGGTATTACCTCGAGGGCGGCGCCCACATGTTCTTCGCTTCGCGATTCTCTGCGCTGATCGCGGTCGTCTACCGCAGCGGCGAGATCCGCAATATGGTGGTGACCGAGAACGTGAACAACGGCGTCACCCAGAACCCGGCCCCGGGTTCGCCCGCCCTCACTCCCGACGGGCTGCCGCTCAAGCTCGACGTGGGAGGAGTGGGATTCAAGATGGCGGTCGGCATCGGCTTCTGACGCGCCGGCTTCGTCTCACGAAGAGGGCGGCCGCCTCACTCGAGGCGGCCGCCCTTCTTGATGCCCGCGATCGCTCAGCGGGCGGTGGAATCGCCGGCGGCGGGGTCGAAGCGGTAGATGAGCTCGCCCGGCCGGGCCATGCCCTGACGCCGCAGCATTTCCTCGGCATGCTCGGCCTGGCCGACGGGATCGCGGAGCCGGTTCTCGAGCGCCGCGTTCTTGGTCTGGACGCGCGCGAGATCGTCACCGGTGGAACTCAACTCGTGGCGAAGCCCCTGGATGCGCAGGAGGCTGTGGTCCGAGATCAGTGTCACCCACACGAGCCAGACCGCGAGCCCCGCGGCCACCCACCGGGCGCCGACGGGCAGGCTGCGCGCGCGGGCGTACGGCGACTGGATCGGACGGCCGAGCACTCGTCGCGTGATGTCGCGAGGCTTCATCCCACCTCCGTGTGTGCGATGCCGGGTGCGTTCCGCACCGGCCGGGCGCCGTTCCGTGGCGCCGGCCGAGGGTGCGGAGTGAAGCAGTTCCCTAACCCAGGGCCTTGAAGGCCTTGCGTCCGGGATAGCTCGCGCTTGCGCCGAGCTGTTCTTCGATGCGGAGCAGCTGGTTGTACTTGGCAACGCGGTCGGTGCGGGACAGCGAGCCGGTCTTGATCTGGCCCGCGTTCGTGGCCACCGCGATGTCCGCGATCGTCACGTCCTCGGTCTCGCCCGATCGGTGCGAGATGACCGACGTGTAACCCGCGCGGTGCGCCATCTCGATCGCGGCCAGCGTTTCGCTGAGCGTGCCGATCTGGTTCACCTTCACGAGGATCGAGTTGCCCACGCGCTCACGGATGCCGCGCGAGAGGCGCTCGACGTTGGTCACGAACAGGTCATCGCCGACGATCTGCAGCTTGCCACCCAGCTTCTGGGTCATGAGCGACCATGAGGCCCAGTCGTCCTCGGCCAGGCCGTCCTCGATGCTGACGATGGGGAAGCGGCCGCACAGGCCGGCGTACCACTCGACCATGTCGGCGCCGCTGAGCTTCTTGCCGCCGTCGCCTTCGAGCACGTAGACGCCGTTCTTGTAGATCTCGCTCGAAGCGACGTCGAGCGCCAGCGCGATCTGGTCGCCGGGCTTGTACCCGGCCTTTTCGATCGCCTCGGTCAGCACGGTGAGCGCCTCTTCGTTGGACTTGAGGTTCGGGGCGAACCCGCCCTCGTCACCGACCGAAGTGGACAGCCCGCGCTTCTTGAGCACCGACGCGAGCGAGTGGAACACCTCGGCGCCCCAGCGAAGCGCCTCGCGGAAGGACGTCGCGCCGACCGGCACGATCATGAACTCCTGGAGGTCGACGTTGTTGTCCGCGTGCTTGCCGCCGTTGAGCACGTTCATCATGGGCACGGGCAGCACGTGCGCGTGCGCGCCACCGAGGTGGCGGTAGAGCGGCACATCGAGCGAGGAGGCCGCGGCGTGCGCCACGGCCATGGAGGCGCCCAGCAGGGCGTTGGCGCCCAGGCGGCCCTTGTTGGGGGTGCCATCCAGGGCGACCAGCCGGGCATCGATTCCGCCCTGATCGAAGGCGTCGCAGCCGATCAGTTCGCGGGCGATGGCCCCGTTGACGTTGGAAACGGCCTGTTCGACGCCCTTGCCCAGGTAACGCTTGGCGTCGCCGTCGCGGAGCTCGACGGCCTCATGCTCTCCGGTGGAGGCGCCCGAGGGGACCGCGGCGCGACCCAGCGCTCCGCTCTCGAGCAGACATTCGACTTCGACGGTCGGGTTGCCTCTGGAATCGAGGATTTCGCGTGCGTGCACAGCCGTGATTGTCATCATGGGCCGCAGGCTACGAGCGGCTCCGGGGACCGTCAAGGGCATGCCCCGCGGAGGAAGCCCCGAAGCGCCGGCGGCCCGGAAACGGCCCGGTTTCTTGACCGTCCCCGGACGCGCCTCCTAAGGTCGGCCGTCATGAAACCTTCCCCCCGGATTCCCCGTAGGCGGCCATGATGGTGCTGGTGAAGTGAGCGGGGAAGACTCGGATCTCATCCGCCGGTGTCTGGCGGGCGACCAGAAGGCCTGTCGGGACCTCGTGCAGCGTTACCAGCGCCCGGTGTTCTCGGTGCTCATGCGCGTCGTCCGAAGCGCTGAGGACGCCGAGGACCTGACGCAGGAAACGTTCGTCCGGATGTTCCGGGCCCTCGACCGGTACGACCTCGAAAGACCGTTCACGGCCTGGCTTTTCACGATCGCGACCCGAATCGGGATCGACCACCTTCGGCGCCGAAAGGTGAAGACGGTATCGCTCTCGATCGCGGAGCCGGGTTCGACCGAAGAACGCACGATCGACGTGGTGGACCCCGGCCTGATGCCGGACGAAGTGACGTCGCATGCAGAGGAAGAAGTCCGGGCCAGCGATCTCATCAACTCGCTCCCGGAACACTACCGAATCGTCGTCCTGCTCCGGCACCAGCAGGACCTTTCATACGAAGAGATCGCGGAAGCGCTGGGAGTTCCGTTGGGAACGGTGAAAGCTCGAATCCACCGCGCCCGCGCGCTGCTCAAGGACCGCATCGAAGGCCAAAAGTCATGACCCACTGTCCCGACTCGACCCGCATCCAGGACTACCTCGACGACGAGTTGGTGCCCGCCGAGCGTGTGGCCTTCGAGGCTCACCTCGCGGGCTGCGCCGCATGCGAATCCGAACTCGCGCTCTACCGGCAGGTGTTCGCGGACCTCGAGTCGCTGCCGCTGCTGTCCCCGTCGGCCGACCTGGCCGATCGCGTCCTGGCCGAGGTCATGCCCGCGCATTCGGCGCGCTGGCCCCGGTTCGCCATGTGGGCCTACGGCGGCGCGGTGGCCGCCAGCGTCGCCGCCATTTCCGCCGCGATCTTCCTGCCCGGTCCGCGTCAGTGGACCTACACGCTCGCGGCCGACGCCGCGCGCTCCCTCGTCGGTTCGTTCCTGTTCGTTCTCAAGTCCCTGAACGCGGCTGCCCTGCGCGTCGTGGATCTCATCCAGCTGGCGGCCGAGTTCCTCGGCCG
Organism: Candidatus Eiseniibacteriota bacterium; assembly: GCA_020849095.1. Taxonomy (GTDB): domain Bacteria; phylum Eisenbacteria; class RBG-16-71-46; order RBG-16-71-46; family RBG-16-71-46; genus CAIXRL01. Next base: position 22,151 of record JADLGX010000071.1, on the reverse strand, counting down.
GATCGGCCCCATCTTGCGCGCGCTGCGGCTGCCCCTCAGCCAGCCGATCGTCCTCGTGACGGTCGCGGCGGCCGTGATCGTGTGCGTCGCGCTGTTCTGGTGGATGCGTCCGCGTGAGAACTCACCTGCAGCAGAGGGAGAGCATCATGTCGGCATTCTGGGCTTCTAGCGTCGCGCGCCGGGTTCTTCCGGCCCTCCTCCTCGTGACGTTCGCCGTTCCGGCGCTCGCCAAGGTCACGATCAAGAGCGCCGCCGATTCCGGCCGCGCCGTGAGCCGCATCACCATCTCCGGCGACGGCGTCGAAGTGGTGGACGATTCGCGGCAGGGGACGCGCGTCCGGATCGCGGCCGACATCGATTCGCTGGGAGTGGGGTCCATCCTCGTGGACGAGGGCTCCGGGATCGTCCGGTTCCTCTCGGATGCCGAGGTCAAGGCGGGTGAGCGCGTGGACGGCGACGTGGTCACGATCGCCGGCAACATCAAGGTGGCCGGCGAAGTCACCGGCGCCGTCGTGTCGGTCTTCGGTGGGGTCACGCTGGCGCCCGGCGCCATCGTCGGTGGTGATGCCGTCGCGGTGCTCGGCAGCGTGCGCAGTGCCGGCCAGGTGACCGGCTCGACCGTCGCGGTGCTCGGCTCGGCGCGTCTCGACGACGGCGGCACGGTGGGGGGGGACGCCGTCTCGGTCGGGGGCGCGGTCGAGGAGTCCGACAGCACGCGCATCGCCGGACAGAGCGTCTCGCTGCAGTTCCTGCCGCTCACGCTCGGCATGCCCATCCTGCCCACGGTTATCGGTTTCATCGTCCTGGGCTGGCTGCTGACCCTGTTGTTCGGCTGGGTCTTCGCCTCGCTCTTTCCCGAGCGCCTCAAGCGCATCGCGGTGACTTCGTCGCGCCGGACCTTTCTCTCCATCGTGGTCGCGGTGCTCGCCCTGCTGGCCTGGCCGGTCGTTTCGCTGCTGCTCATCTTCACCCTGATCGGCGCGCCGATCGGCGTGATGCTGTGGATCCTCTTCCCGGTCGCCTCGTATGCCGGCCAGCTGGCCGCCACCTACGTGCTGGGCTGCAAGCTGCTGCGCCGCCGCCTCGGTGAGGGGGGCGCCCTGGCCCCGATCATGGCCGGCTCCACCCTTCTGGCTCTCTTCTTCGTGGCCGGCGCCCTGCTCTGGACCCTGCCCGGGCTGCCGACCGCCGTCGCCCTCTTCCTCTTCCTGGTCGCCCTGCTGATGAAGGTGGGACTCACCACCATCGGCGTGGGGGCGCTCCTGCTCTCCCGGTTGGGAGTGCTGCCCCGGGACATCGGCGCGGCCTCGGCCCCGGCCGACGGCGCCCCGCCGGCCGCCTGACCGCAAGCCGACGAACCGACCGCCCTGGGTGGGATTCCCCCGGGGCGGCCTTTCGTTTGGGGAGTTCGCCCCCGAACCGGGGAGACCCGCGTTCCCCGCGCGCCGGGCGCGACCGAGGCACGCTCTATCCTGCGCGCGGAAGGCGTTGTCCGACAGCCATCTGGCGGCTCAGTGCAGGATGCGAAAGTCGCGGGGTGGATTGGCGATGCGTGGCACGATCATCGCCTTAGGGTATGAGCATGACGACCTCGAACAGCACCCGCGCCCTCGCTCTCCTGAGCCTCGCCACCGCCGCCCTCCTGGCGGCTGATGCGGCTTTCGCGAACGAACTGTCCAGCGCGGCGCGCGCGAACGGCATCGTCATCCACTCCGCCGAAGAGACGCTCCAGAACCACTGCCGCTGGGAAGCCGGCCGCCTGATCTTCCAGGTTCCCGGCGGGGCGAGCTACGAGCTGGTCACGACCACCGCGGACCCCTCGATCGTCAACAAGGGCGACGGTTCGTTCCACCCCTACGACGTGTCCGAGGTTCGCATCGCCCTCGACGGCGTGCGCTACCCCCTCGAGCGCGTCTCGGCCGAAGTCTTCGTGCTGCCCTACCCGCGCCGCAACGGGCTGGAATCCGCCGCCGGTCCCGGCCTGATCCTGCTGGCACCCGGCGTCCGTGCCCTCTCGCGCGAACAGCAGCACGCCGAGTTCACTCACGAACTCGGCCACGTGGTGCAGTACGCGCTGATTCCCGACTCGGACAGCACCGGCTGGAACCGCTACCGCCGCATGCGTGGCATCGACGCGATGGGCTACGGCGGCTCCGCCCCTCACGCCGATCGTCCGCACGAGATCTTCGCCGAGGACTTCCGGGTGCTGTTCGGCGACGCCCTGGCGAACTACTCCGGCACGATCGAGAACGCGGACCTGGCCTACCCCACGATGGTCGGCGGCCTGCACACGTTCATGCTCGAACTGGCCAGCGCGCCGGTCGCGGTCTCGTCGCTCCGCATCGTCGGCTCCGGCTACCGGGGCAGCGTCCAGTTCGCGCGTGACGGCATGGGCGCGGCGACGCTCGACGTGTACGACGTCACCGGCCGCCACCTGACGTCGCTTCAGCCGGTCGCCACCGCGTCCGGCGCCAGCTGGAGCTGGGACGGCCGTGACGTGACGGGCCGCGACGTGAAGGGTGAAGTGCTCTTCGCCCGCGCTCGTGACGGTCGGGGCGGCGTGGCGCGCATCACCCGCCTGCAGTAACCGCCCGCGCTACGGCGTGGAGGCGCGACGCAGCGAAGCAGGGGTGAACTCGGGAGTGATCACCCGGGCGCGCGAGTCGCCGAACCCCGCGAAGTTCCGCACCGCGTCGAATACCGAGGATGGCAGCTGGGTGAAGATGCCGAAGCCGCCGCCGCCGGGCGCCTGCACCTCGCCCGAGAGCCAGCCTTCCACCTCGGCCACGTCCTGGACGTTGAGCGGCTGGACGGTTCCCGTGATCACGATGTAGTAGCGCGTGTCCGGCGCCGCGCGGTCGATGCGCGCGATGGGCAGCGCGATCGGATTGGAGAGCGCCGCCTCGAGCGAGTCGAGCGAGCGCGCGACCACCGGCGGGCTTCCGCCGCGCTCGAGCGTCCACGACTCCTCGCCGACGCCGTACCGGAGCCGAACGGTGGCATCGAACGCGCGCTCCATGCGGTCGAACCAACCGCTGCGCTTGCGCCAGAGTTCCGCGTGCAGCGACAAAGTGGCCGGCATGCCGCGGCGCAGGCTCTTCTCGACGCGCTCCTCGAGCGGATCGTTCATTCGCACCGTGAGCCACAGCCTTCCCGCGTCGTCCCGTGACGGGACGGCGGAGGAGAAGTCGAATGCGCTCGCGACGGAGGCCGCCGAGATCAACAGCAGGATCGCGGCGACCGCACGACGTGCGACCATGGGGAAGGGGAGCGATGGCGGCAAGGAACGGGGCCTTCTAGAAGGGGCGCTGCAGCCTCACGCTGGCGACGAACTCGGAGCTCGGATCCTGCAGGTCCCGAGCGAAGGTGACGCGAAGGTGATCGTCGGAGGTCGAGAGCCCGAGGCCGCCGTCCACGGCGAACTTCTGGCGGTCCACGTCCCACCGGCCGTCACCATCCCACGCGGTGCCCGCGTCCGCGAACACGAACGCGTGCATGCCTTCCTGGAACCCGTTCGAGCGGAACTGCCACAGCCCGACCGCGTACTCGGCCTGCACCATCGCCACCTGGTCGCCGCGCAGTTCGCCGAACGAGTGCGCGCGCATGCCGTCCACGCCGCCGATGACGAACTGGCGCTGGCGCGGCAGGTCGCCCTGCACCGTGGCGCCGGCCACACCGCGCAGCGACATGGTGAGCGCGGGCGAGAGCCGGAACACGCTTCTCAGGTCGGCGAGCGCGCGCGAATAATCGAAGTCGCCGCCCAGCTGCCCGCCACTGCGCTCGAACTCGATCCAATGGTAGAGCCCCGCGCGCTTCTCGGTGCTGCGCTTCGTCAGGCGTTCGAGCCGCACGAGTGCGCTGTGTGATTCCCCCTCGTCGATCGCCGGGTTGCCGCGCAGGGGGCGATCACTGCGGAACCACGAGCGCACGTGAGACGACGCGTCGAGCGAGCGGTAGTCGTCCCGGCGCAGGTGAACGCTGACCGTCGAGAAGTCGGGAACGCGCCACGACAGGTAAGCGCCGAGCCCCTCGCGCTCGAAGTAGTCGCGCCAGTCCTCGTGCACGAGCAGCAGCGCGAGGCTGTTCTCGAAATCGTCCACCTGCTGAAGGTCGCCGTGGTCCGTGCGACGGACCATGCTGACTCCCGCCACGAAGCGGGCGGTGGGAAGCAGCGGCTGCTCGAGCTGGGCGCCGTAGAGCACGCGCTTGCGTCCGGTGGCGTATTCGAGGCGGCCGCCGAGCCGCGGGAACATCGTGGCCGGCGCCTGAGCCTGATACCACAGGCCGTAGCGCACCAGATCGACCCGGTTGTAGTCGAGCAGGAGCGACACGTCGTTGGCGTCGGTGCCGTGCCGGTCGCGCCACGGGTCCGGATGGGTGAGCAGGTTGTCCCCGATGGGCGCGCGCAGCCACTCCCCCTCGGAGGCGTCCCGGATCCGGAGCGTGGCGGAGAGCCCGAGTTCTCGGACGGTGGAGTCGGCGGGCTCGTCGATCGGGCGGAACACCATGGTGTCGCCCGGAACGGATTCCGCCTGGGCGGATGCCGGCGACAGGGCGCCGATGGCGAGGGCGCCGGTGAGCAGGGCGCAGGGAAGGAGGCGAAGCGATTTCATGCGGGCCATGACGGTGTCTCCAGGGCGAAGTAGGGTGCGCCCTTCTTCAACGCAATGGCCGTACCAGCGCGCCGCGCGCCGAGTCGCGAAAAGGCCGCGTCAGTCGCCGCTTTCGCGCCGCGTTCGGGGCCGCCGCCGCCGGCGGTGTGGCGGCTGCGCCACAGGCTGTCGCGATCCGCGCTCATCGCCGTGCGATGCCGTACTTGCGCATCTTGCGGTGCAGGTTGGTCCGGTCGATTCCCAGGCTCGCCGCCGCCTGCGTCACGTTCCAGTCGGCGGACTCGAGCGCCCTGCGGATGGAATCCACTTCGCTGCGCGCGATCTTGCCCTTGAGCCCGGAATCGTCCGTATCCTCCGGGCGTGCTTCGAGCCACGGCAGCAGATCGGCGGCATCCACCGCCTCGGAGGGCGCCAGCACGACCGCTCGTTCCATCAGGTTGCGCAGCTCCCTCACGTTGCCGGGCCAGTGGTAGTCCTCGAGAAGCTCGATCGCGTCCGGGGTCAGCTGCATGTTCGCGCGGGCCTCGGCCGCCGAGAACGCGGCCAGGAAGTGGATCGCCAGCCGGCCGATGTCGCCGCGCCTTTCACGCAGGGGCGGCACGACGATCGGCAGCACGTTGAGCCGGAAGTACAGGTCCTCGCGGAACTCGCCCGCCTTCACTTCCTCGGCGAGGTCCTTGTTGGTGGCCGCCACCAAACGCACGTCGAGCTGCGCGGAGCGCGTGCCGCCGACGCGTTCGATCTCGCCCGTCTCGATCGCGCGAAGCAGCTTGGCCTGGGCCTCGATCGCCAGGTCGCCGATCTCGTCCAGGAACAGCGTGCCGCCGTCGGCCTGCTCGAGACGCCCCTTCTTGCTCTGCACCGCGCCGGTGAACGCGCCCTTCTCGTAGCCGAAGAGCTCGCTCTCGAGCAGGTCGCGCGGGATTGCGGCGCAGTTCAGCTTCACGAAGGGACCGTTCGCGCGCTTGGACAGCCGGTGGATGGCGTGCGCCACGAGCTCCTTGCCCGCGCCGTTCTCTCCGGTGACGAGCACTCGTCCCGACGACGGCGCGATGCGGCGGACCTGCTCGCGCAGCTTCTCGACCGGAGCGCTGCGCCCGACGATGCCGAGATCGCCGTCGTCGATCTCGGGCGCGCCCGCGCCGGCGGCGATGCCGTCGCTGCGGCGCAGGCGCGTGACGCGCACCGCCTGGGCGATCGTGTCGAGCAGGCGCTCGGGGTCGCGGATGGGCTTCTCGATGAAGTCGAACGCGCCGCGCTGGCCCGCCTTGATCGCGTTCTCGACCGTGCCTTCGCCCGACACGATCAGCACCGCCGTGTCCGGCGAGTGCTCGCGAAACCGGATCAGCGCGTCGAGACCGTGCTCGCCGGGCATGCGCAGGTCCAGCAGCACGGCGTCGAACCGCTCGCGCCCGAGCGCCTCGAATCCTTCGGCCGCGCTCGCGGCCTCGGTGACGCGGTGCCCCTCGTCCTCCAGGACGGCGTGCAACTGGCGGCGAATGGCGGCATCGTCGTCCACGACCAGCAGGGAAAAGCGATCGGCGCTCGGCATGGGAATGGGTTCATCCTTCCGACAGGGGAAGCGTGAGTCGGGCCTCGGCGCCGCCACCCTCGCGATTCGCAAGCGTGACACGGCCGCCGTGGCGTTCGGCGATGTCCTTGACCACGGAAAGCCCGAGTCCGCTTCCGCGGTTCTTGGTGCTGAAGTAGGGCTCGAACACGCGCGCGGCATCGGCGCCTGACAGTCCGGGGCCGCGATCGAGCACTTCGATCCAGCCTTCGCGCGCCGTGCGGCCGGCGCGCAGTTCGACGGGCGAATCGGCGCCCGCCGCTTCGCGCGCGTTGAGCAGCAGGTTATGCAGCGCCCGGGACAGGAGCAACCGATCCCCCTGCACGGGCACGGCGGCGGGCGCGTCCACGACGAGCGCGTCGCTCTCGTACAGCCGCGCGGCATCGCGCGCGAGCGCCGCCAGGTCGAGCGCCTCGATGCGCGCCTCGGGCAGCCGCGCGTACTGGGAGAAGTGCTCGGCCAGCCGGGTGAGGTGCTCGATCTCGAGCAGCAGCGCCTCGACGCTGTCCCGCACGGCGGTGCGCTCGGACTCGGGCACCCGCTCGATGCGGCGCTGCAGCCGGTGCAGAGACAGCCGCATGGGCGTGAGCGGATTCTTGATCTCGTGCGCCAGCTGTCGCGCCACGTCGCGCCACGTGGCCTCGCGCTCGGCGCGCGTCAGGGCCACGCGCGCCTCGGCCAGGCGCGTGGTCATGGTGTTGAACGAGCCGGCGAGGGCGCGCAGTTCGCTCGCCCCTGCCGCGGGCACCTGCGTGGCCAGGTCGCCGGCGGCGACGCGCTCGAAGGCGCTCGAGAGGGTCACGAGCGGGCGCGTCATCTGGCCGGCGAGCGCGCGGGCCAGCAGCAGCGCCGCCAGCGCGATCGCTCCGACGAGGGCGGCCACCAGCAGCCACACGTAGCGCCGCTGTACGTCCACCAGCACGCCCAGCCGCGCGTACTGCGTGCGCGCCTGCTCGATCTCGCGCATGCGGACGAAGAAGTCGGGCGTCAGCCGGATGCCCGCCGCCACGGCCTGCGACTCGCCGGCCAGCGCGGCTCCGGCGAGCACGCCGCGCCGGGACTCGAGCAGGCGGGTCCCCGCGAGCGCTTCGGCGAGTTCCTCCGAAAGATCGAGCGGCGCCGCGGACAGCACGCCGGCGGGGACCACCTGGTCGGCCAGCTGCCAGTGGCCCGACTCGAGCCGGTAGACCTGTGCGAAGTCGAGTCCCGCGTCGCGGAGTCCCCGGCGCATCGCGTCCCGTCGCGGCGCGTCGAGCGGCGAGTCGCCGGTGGAGGCCGCCCACTCGTCCGCCCGGTCCAGCATCGTCGCCTCGACGCGCGTGAGCGCCGTACGGCTCACTTCGACCGCGGCGTCGAGGGCGCGATCCACCACGGGCAGGTGCCAGCGTTCGGTGGATCGCCCGAGCTCGCCGAGCATGAACAGCGTGAGCGCGAGCGTGGGCAGCAGTGCGAGCGAGAGCAGCGCGACCAGCAGCCGGGCCCGAAAGGTCATCGCGCCGTGTCTCGCCGTCAGCTGGGCGAGAGTCCCCCGAGCTGTCCGCAGGCGGCCCACAAGTCGCCACCCTTGGTGTCGCGGATGGTGACGGCGGGGGCGTGCGGGTAGAGCCGCTGCGCGAAGGCCTCGACGGCCTCGGGCGTGGGGCGTTTCCACTGCAGCCCCGGCACCGGGTTGTAGGGAATCAGGTTCACCTTGCTCGGCAGCGCGCGCGCGAACTTCGCCAGACGGTCGGCGTCGGCCATGGAGTCGTTGACCCCGCCGAGCAGCGTGTACTCCAGCGTCGTGCGCCGGCCGACCGTGTTGCCATACTCGCGGGCGGCGTCGAGCAACTCGGCGATGGGCCAGCGCTTGTTGACCGGCACGAGCTGGTCGCGCAGTTCGTCGGTGGTGGCGTGCAGTGAAACCGCGAGCCCGACCTGCAGGTCGAGCTTGGCGAGTTCGCGGATCTGCGGCACCAGCCCCGACGTGGAGACCGTGATGCGGCGCGCCCCCAGGTTGAGCCCGCGCTCGTCGTGAAGGATGCGCACCGCCTCGCAGACGGCGTCCAGGTTGGCGAGCGGCTCGCCCATGCCCATGAACACGATGTTGAAGCGCTCGTCCTGCCAGTCGTTGTAGTCGCCCATCGCGATCACCTGCGCCACGATCTCCTCGGCGCGCAGGTTGCGCTTGAGGCCCATGAGCCCGGTGGCGCAGAACGAGCACTTGAGCGCGCAGCCCACCTGGCTCGACACGCAAAGCGTGAGGCGCTTCTCCGTCCGCATGGACACGGCTTCGACGCGCGCGCCGTCCTGCAGGTCGAGCACGAACTTGTGGGTCATGCCGTCGGAGCTGGCGAACACCTTCGGGGTACCCGGCAGCGCGAGGTCGCAGAGCGACGTCAGCTGCGAGCGAAGCGCGGCGGGCAGGTTGGTCATCTGCAGCGCGTCGCGCATGCGCTTCTGGTAGACCCACGAGAAGACCTGGTCCGCCCGGTAGCGCGGCACGCCCAGTTCACCGAAGCGATCCGCGAGCCGGCCACGGCTGAAGCCGTAGAAGCTCGGGGACTTCGGAAGGCCGGGAGTGGGGTTCAGGCTGGCGTCGGTCATCGGGACTCCGGTGGGTGGGGTGCGAACGCCGCAAGTTATAGGTCGGGCCCGTTGTGGTCAACGCTCGGGCGTGGTATGCATGCCGATGCAATGAAAGCTCGACGCGCACAGATCCAGGCCCTCATGGCCACTCTCGCCGACCCCTCGCGATTCCAGATGCTCTGCGAACTCGCGGAGGGCCCGCGCCACGTATCGGACCTGGCGCGGCTGGTCGGGCTTTCGCAGTCCTGCGCCACCCGCCATGTCCAGGCGCTCGCCCGCGCGGGAGGAGTCGACTGCCGCCGGACGGGCAAGCGCGTCATGGTGAGCCTGCGGACGGACGACGAGGTCATGCGCTCGCTTCTGGGCTGGATCAGCGGCGGCAGCGCGCCCGCCCGGGCGCCGGACCCATCGCCCGCGCGGGCCTCGAGCGCGGTGGCCAGGGCTCGCCGGCCGCGGCCGGCTGCCGCCCGGCCCCAGAACGGCGGGGGAGAAGAACTTTCTCCCGCAGAGCCCGGCGCTTCTGGTACATCTTCCGGCCACTCGAATGCCCGACAGCCTGCGGCACCCAACCGCTCCCGCGCGCTGGAGGATTTCCTGCTTTGATCACGTCCCCGAAACCGGCCGACTAACTATGCGTTTTGCTGCAATCGACATCGGATCGAACTCCATTCGCCTGCTCGTGGCCGAACTGCCCGAGGGGGATTGCTGGGGAACGCCCTTGGAGACCGTGGCTCGCGCCGGGGAGCCCTGCCGGCTGGGGCGCGGACTGCACGAGACCGGCATGGTGGCCGAGGAGCTCATCGAGCGGGCCGCCAGCCTCACCCATGAGTTCGCCCGCCGCGCCCGCTCGCTGGGCGCCGTGCACGTGATCGCGGCCGCGACCGCGGCGTTGCGCAGCGCGCGCAATGGCGACCTGGTCGCCGCGCGGCTCGGGGAGCGCGCGGGGATTCCGATCCGCATCCTGAGCGGCGACGACGAAGCCCGGCTCATGTACCGCGCGGTCGTGCTCGGGCTGGGGCAGCGCGCGCGCCAGAGCCAGTGCGTCGTGTTCGACCTGGGCGGGGGCAGCACCGAGGTGGTGAGCGGGGTCGGGCACTCGCCGGGGCGCTGGAACAGCCTGCCGTTCGGGGCCGTGAGCCTGACCGAGCGCCTGCTCCCGGGTGACCCTCCGACCGAGGAGGCGATCGAGTCGGCCAGGGCCCAGATCGCCGAGACAATCATGCATGGCTGTGCATCTATGCCCGACCGGACCACGCTGCTGGCCGGGGTGGGAGGCACTGTGACCGTGCTGGCGTCCATCGACCGCGGGCTGGCGGACTACGATCCCTCCGCGCTCGAGGGGTGGTGGATCGACCAGCAGCGCGTTCGGGAGATCGTCTCGCAGCTCGTGCACTCCTCGCACCAGAAGCGCCGCGAGCTTCCCATCATGGGCGAAGGGCGCGCCGACATCATCGGCGCCGGCGCCCTCGCGGTCGAGGCGCTGCTCGACCGTTTCCAGGCTCCCGGCCTGGTCTGCTCGACCCAGGGGTTGCGCTACGCGCTCGTCCGGCTCGCCGCCGAGGAGTGGGCTGCCCGGGGCTGACGCGAGTTAGTCATTGACGCGCCCTTTACACTCGCCGGATACTTCCACCGGCAACCGCAGGTCCCCTCTCAAATTTCTTGGCACCACCGTCCGGATTCCCCACTGGGCGGCGCAGACACTCTACGTTTTGCCAGTGGTGGAGGGAGCGGGCATCGCAATGACCAAGTTTCGCAACAGTCTCCTCGTCACGCTGGTCCTAGTCGCGACCCTCGTCGCGATCGCCGGGACCGGAATCGCCGAAGCGAGATCGCTGTCCAAGCACGGATGGCGTCAGGCTTCGTCGGGTTCCGTGCGCCCGCCGGTCTGGCGATATTCGGGCTGCGGTGAGCCGGACAACGGGAACAACGGTCTGCCGAAGACCGCAGTTCCGACCGTTGCAGGCCCCGCGGGTTCCGGATGGCTCGTGACGAAGTGGGTCCAGCTGACGTGGACGGTTTCGCATCATAAGCACCTGCGCGTGCGCTGAGCCGGCTCGCGCCGGCTCCGCGCTCCCCAGGTTCTCGATGAAGCACAGGCCTGCCGGCAGGATTGCCGGCTCGGCCCACCGGGTTTGACCGCCGTCGAGGGTTCGAACAGTGCAGAGAGCGATCCCCCCCGATTCGTCTCTTCGAGTGCTCGCGTCGCCGCATGGCACGAGCCAGAACGAGGCGGTCGGCGATCTCCATCTCGCTGCCGACAATTTTGTGGGCGCGATCGATTCCTACCAGCAGGCGCTGGTGGAAACCGTCGCGTCCGACGTGCCGTCTCGTGTGCGCCTGCTGCTGCGAATCGCCCAGGCCGAGTTCCATCGCGGTTCGTACGAGGCTTCGCTCGCCGCCGCGCGCACCGCGCGCGAGGAAGCCCGGCTCCTCGCCGATCCTCGCGTGAACGCGCTGATCGCGGTGCGCATGGCCGCCATCCTCAACGAGACCGCCTGCTACCGCCGCAGCCTGCGCTACGCGCGCTACGCGTATCAGGTGCTCAAGGACACCGACGAGCATCGCGCGGTGGGCAGCGCGGCGCTGGCGATCGGAAACAACATCCAGAAACTGGGCGACCCGCACGGCGCGATCGAGTGGTTCCAGAACGCCTGCGCGACCTACCGACGGATCGACGATTCGGACGGCCTGGTCATGGCGCTCAACAATCTGGGCATGATCCACAAGAACCTGCGCGAGTGGCGTGAGGCCATCCGCTTCCTCGAGCAGGCGCTCAGCATCGACGAGCGCAAGGGGCTCTACGCGCGCATGCGAGGGCATCACCAGAACCTCGGGCTCATCCGCTACCGGCTGGGCCAGTGGGACATGGCCGAGGAGCACTTCCGCCAGTCGCTGCGCATCAGCCTCGAGGTGGGACACACCACGTCCGAGGCGCAGGCGCTGCTCGCGACGGGCATGCTCGCCCGCCGGCGCCGCCAGTACGAGCGGGCGACCGAGCATTTCCGCCGCGCCCTCGAGCTCGCCACGCAGTCCAACGCCTCCCGTGAATCCCAGCTCGCGCGCGAGTTCCTGGCCGAGATCGAGATCGACCGGGGCAATGGCCTGCTCGCGCTGCAGCTGATCGAGCCCGCGCTCGAAGAGGCGCGCTCGCGTGCGCCGCAGGGCGACATGGTCATGGAGCTCGAGATCCGGATGGGGCTCGCGCTCCAGTTGCTCGGCCGGTTCGACGAGGCGCGCGCGCATGCGCTGCGCGGGCTCGCGCTGGCCGAGCGCCTCGGTGACCGTATCGAGTACGCGATCGCGCTTCGCGCGCTGGCCCGGCTCGATGCCTCGCAGGGCCAGGCCGCCTCGATGGAAGCCCGTGTGCGCGATGCCGCGCAGATCTTCGAACAGCTCGGCGAAACCTACGAGCTCGCCACCACGCTCTCGGCGTGGGGCGAGTACCTGCTGCTCCTGCCGGCCAGCGTGCGGCTGCGCGTCGCGCTCGAGCCCGCAGCCGAGGGCTCGCGCCGAGCGGCGGCGCAGTTCCGCCACCTGGGTGTGCTGCCGCTGGCGGCCGAGGCGCTGCTGACCCTCGCGCGGCTCGAATCCGAGCGCGAACACTACGACCAGGCGCTGTCGCTGCTCGAGCAGGCCGAGAGCTGGCTGGCCGAGGGCGGCGATCCCGAAACCGAGGAGCGCGCCGCCGCGCTGCGCCGCGAGATCGAGCGCCAGTACGTCGCCGTGTCGCTCTCCACCTGCAACGAGTTCCGCGCGCTCGAGGAGGCCAACCGGCTGTTCCGCGAGACGAGCGACATGGACGGCCTGCTCGCCCAGATCGTGAAGCTGGCCGTCGAACACGCCGGCGGCGACCGCGGATTCCTCGCGTTCAGCTCCAACGCCGGGCGGCTCGACGTGGTCGCGCAGCACGGACTCGGACGCGACCGCGCCCGCCGCATCATGCGGGTGCTCGAGACCGCGGCCGGGGCGCGCTTCGCCGAGAACGGCCCCATGTTTTCCAGCCGCGTGTCCGCCGACCCGCGTTTCGCGCCCGCGCTGACCGAGGCGCTCGAGAGCGTCGGCTCGCTCGTGTGCGTGCCGCTCAACTTCCCGTCGCAGTCGGTGGGGCTGGTCTACGTGGACCGGCTCAACGACAACCTCCTCGGCGCTTTCAAGCAGCGGGAGCTCAACCTGCTCGCCGTGCTCGCCAACAGCGCCGCCGTCGCCATCGTCGAAGCGCAGCGCTCGCTCCTGCTGGCCGAGAACCAGCAGCTGCGCGACCAGCTGCGCCCGAGCCCCGGCTCGGAGCGCGTCGTCACGCGCTCGCGCGACGTCGAAGCGGTCATGCAGCTCCTGCGCAAGGTGGGGGACAGCACCGCGACAATCCTCTTCATGGGCGAGACCGGAACGGGCAAGGGCCTGTTCGCGCAGGTCGTCCACGAGATCTCCAATCGCCGCGACCGTCCTTTCGTCCAGGTCAACTGTGCCGCGCTGCCCGAGCAGCTGCTCGAGAGCGAACTGTTCGGCTACGTGCAGGGCGCCTTCACGGGCGCGGCGCGCGACAAGGCGGGCCTGTTCGAAGAGGCGAACGGCGGCACGATCTTCCTCGACGAGATCGAGAAGATTCCCGAGGCCGTCCAGGCCAAGCTGCTGCACGTGCTCGATCGGGGCGAGATCCGCCCGGTCGGCGCCACGCGCAACCGCAAGGTGGACGCCCGCGTGATCTGCGCGACGAGCAGCGACCTGCGCGAACGCATCCGCGAAGGGCGCTTCCTCGAGGATCTCTACTACCGCCTCAACGACATCACGGTCCGCGTGCCCGCGCTGCGCGAGCGCCGCGAGGACATCGCGATCCTGGCCCAGCATTTCCTGGCGTTGTACTCGCGGCAGATGGACAAGCCGCTGCGCGGCTTCTCGCCCGAAGTGATGAGCGCGTTCCTCGGCCACGAATGGCGCGGCAACGTGCGCGAGCTCGAGAAGACGGTCAAGCGCATGGTCGTGCTCGCGGACGAGGGCGACGTACTCGGCCTGGGGCTGCTTCCCGCCGAAATGCTCGAGGCGCGTTTCGCCGCCCCGGGCGCCCCGGCCATGCCCGCGCGCGTTCCGGTCGATGGCATCACCTCCACGGGGCGCACGATGCGGGACTCGGTGGCCGAACTGGAGCGCCAGGTGATTGCCGAGGCTCTCGCACGGCTCAAGGGCAACAAGGCGCGTGTAGCGCGCGAGCTCGACCTGAGCTACCCGACCCTGCTCGGCCGCATCCGCGCCTATGGCCTCGAGAGTGAGAAGGCATAAAACTTCTTGCTGGTTCGAGTAGAAAAAAATCTTTCCCCATCAAGATCGCCCCGGACAGCGAGTTAGCTGCCCGGGGCGATTTCATGAAAGAAGTTTTCGTGATTCTCTTCTCTTTCGACCGGAAAGGGCGCCCATCGCCCGGGGCATGGAATGCCTGCGTTCGTCATGTCGCACAATGGCTTGAGGGAATGTTCGGGCTTCGTGCGGTCCATGGCACGCGGGCTGCTCATGTCTAGTGCTCGGAGGGGGGGACCTCCAAAACCGTCCAGCAAAGCATCGCTGGGCCATCATCTGGGCTAGCCGGTTTCCGCAGAGTCTGGTCGAGGGTACGAGCCCCGTCTTAAGCGACAACGTATCAGCCCTGCGACCGGCTAGCTTGGAGTGCTCGAGATTCCTTCGGTAGTGGAATGGAGGGACGGCCTCGTTCGGTGGCACCAGCAGTACCCGGTCAGTGCCATCGTAAACGCGGGGTTCCATTCGACGCCGAAGGTGTTCGGACACTGGTCCGTCACGTCGTCGGCCTACATTGGGGGATGTCCAGGCTTTCGGCGGGGCTTCAAAGTGGCCAGTGTCCGTTTTTTTTCAGCAGCACCGGTGTTGCGCGGTTTGCACACCTGAGACCGTGACGCACACCAGAACCGCCGCCGGACACCATCCGGCGGCGGTTCCTTTTCCACTCCGGGACGTTGCGAGAGGGCGTTTGGCGTAGGGTTTCGTGCGTGAGCCCCTGCGTGGATCGCGTCGCGGGCGGAAATGGCACGCGCGTTGCCCTTCATTGGGACGACCACCCTCACGGCCTCAGGAGGTAACCCATGCGTCGCTCGATGATCGCAGTGCTCGCCCTTCTCGCATTCGCCGTCGCCGGCTGCGAAGACACCACCGCTCCTCGCGACGTGCACCCGCCTGCCGCCCCGCGCGGCCTGTACAGCGTCACCGGTGACGCGCAGGTCACGCTCCGCTGGCTCGCCAACACCGAAGGCGACGTGGTGGGCTACCGCGTCTACTCCTCCACGTGCGCGAGCGGCGCGACCTGCCCCTACGACCGCATCGGCACCGCCACGGGCACCGCGTTCGTGGTGAGCGGGCTGACCAATGGCGCGACGCGTTACTACGCCGTGGCTGCCGTGGACGCGGCCGGCAACGAAAGCCAGCTGACTCCCGAGGACATCTTCGACACCTCGCGGCCGGCCGGCTCGGGCGCGACGATCGGCAACTTCGTCACCTCGACCAGCGGCGCGGGCTGGGACTTCTCGTCCGCCATCGCGCGCAACTCGGACGACGTGCAGACTGACATCTTCTTCGGGTACAACGGCAGCGTGCACCAGATGTTCGCCCGCGACGGGGCGACCGACATCCAGGACATGGGCTACGCCAGCTCGCTCGACGTGATCGACTACGCCCCGGCAGCCGGCTGGTCGCCCACGGGGACGGTCGAGCTGATCCCCGGCCACTGCTACGTGGTCTGGACTCGCGACAATCACTACGCCAAGTTCCGCGTCACCGGCCTGACCGGTTCGTTCGCGGTCTTCGACTGGGCCTACCAGACCGCGGCCGGCAACGGCGAACTGCGCGCCCGGCAGGCCGCGGGCGAGGAAGCCGGCGCCGCACGGCCGATCGCCTGGCTGCGCTGAACCAGATGAGCATGGGGACTTCCGCCCGGCTGCGCTACGCTCAGGCCGCCGGGCGAAAATCCCGGGAATAGCCGGACGCCGTTCGGGGTACTTCCCCATGGCGACCGCCCCGGCCAGCACCGGTTCGGGGCTTCTCACGGGAGAGTGGGTCATGATTCGCACGCACAGGTGGATGGTGGGAGCGCTTCTGGCGCTCGCAGTCCTGGTGGTGTCCGGCCCCGCTTCGGCGCGCGGACGCGCGCTCGGAGTCGAAGTCTGGACCGACCGCGGTGACGATGCGGTCTACGAGCCCGGCGAAGCGCTGCAGGTGAAGGTGCGCACGACCGACGACGCCTACCTGCTCGTGTACGAAATCGACGCCGATGGACGTATCTCCGTGCTCTATCCCTGGCGACGCAGCGCCGTGGTCGTGGACGGCCGCCGCACCTACCGGCTGCCCGAAGAGGGCTCGCGCTACGAGCTGGTGATGGACAAGACGGTGGGACAGGGTTTCCTGGTCGCCATCGCATCGCGTGAGCCCTTCCGCGACCTGCCGTGGTACCTGCGCCCGTTCGACCCCCAGGGCGAGAGCATCGGCTACGAAGACGCCCACGCCGAGGAAGAGGGCTTCGACGAGAACGGCGCGGTGGTCGGCGACCCGATGGTCGCCATGGAGCGCATCCGCCGCCGCGTGCTCGCGAGCACTTCCGATCCCGACCTGTTCGCCACGTCATACGCCTCGTACTACGTGGGGCACGAGGTGCGCTATCCGCGCTACCTGTGCTCGGACTGCCACCGCAGCGGCCAGTGGGCCTGGTGGGACGGGTTCGACCCTTACTACTCGCAGTGCAGCGTGTTCGACTTCCGCGTCAACTGGAACTGGGCGTGGGGCCCGACCATGTGGAGCGGCCACGTTCCTTACTACTACTACGTCGTCCGCCACGACTGCCCGCCGCACTGGCAGCCCTGGTACGACGACCACTCGCGCTGGTCCTCGTGGGACGGTCATCGCGATCGCGAGAACCTGTGGGGCGGTCCTCCGACCCGCTACAAGACGCCGCCGCCTCCGGGCTACGTGCCGCCCTCCGAGAAGCCGTGGAACCCCGCGCTGTCTCCTCCTCCGGGCTACATCGCCCCGAGCGGAGGAAAGTATTCCGACACGCGCCCCATGCCGGTCGGCCGGGTGACCCGGCCCGACGGAACGGGCAAGCCCGTGCTCAACGGCGGGGGTAAGGGAACGGCCACGCCGGTCGGAAAGCCCGCGCGCGAAGTCGCGCCCGCGCCTCGCAAGCCCTACAACCCGGCACAGGGAGGCTCGTCGGGCGACCGCGGCCGTTCCAAGCCGGACTATTCCCCTCCTCCGCGTGAGCAGGGTGGGGAGAGGTCCAAGCCGCAGCAGCCCAGTTCGCCGCCGCCCGCGCGCGAGGAGCGCCGCTCCGAGCCGCCGCGCGTCGATCCGCCCAAGAAGGAAGAACGCCGTGCCGATCCCGCGCCCGCACCGCCTGCGCCGGCGCCCTCCAGGCCGTCCAAGTCCTCCGAGGGCAAGGGATCGAATCGCGGCGGCAACTGAACCGCGGGCGGCTGATGGTTATACTGCCGCCTGCCGAATGAACGGACGACGGGGTCGGAGCGACCGGCCCCGTCGCCTTTGTGCCACGAGCCTGCAGGAGACTCCCCGCGTGTCCCGACTCCGCCTCGCCGCGTGCCTCGCACTCGCGATCGCCCTCACCGGTTCCGCCGGTCACGCCACCCCTTCGGGTTTCGCGTTCCTCGAGGTTCCCGCGGGCGCGCGCGCGGCCGCGATGGGCGGCGCCTACAGCGCGGTGGCGGACGGCGCCGAGGCGGCATTCTGGAATCCGGCCGGGCTGGCGGGCGTGCGCGGCACCCAGATCAGCGCCACGCACGTCGAGAGCTTCGAGGGACTCAAGCACGACCAGTTCGCGATGGCCGGCCAGCTCATGGGCGGCGGGCTCTCGGGTTCGGTGCGCACCATGTACTCGCAGCCCATCGAGGAGCGCGACGAACTCGGCAACCTGATCGGCTCGTTCGGCTCGCACGACCTCGAGTTCATGCTCGGCTACGGCCGCGCGGTCGGCGAGCGCGTCCGCGTCGGATTCGGCGCGCAGGCCGTGCGCGAGCGCATCGCCAGCGAGGCCGCGACCACGTGGAGCGGCGGCGCCGGCGTCACCTGGAACCCGCTTCGCCTGCCCGGTGTGCGGCTCGCGCTCATGGCGCAGCATCTCGGCCCCGCGGCCAACTACGTCATCGACGGCCAGCGCGGCGCGGACGTCTCGCTGCCGGCGGCGGTGCAGGGCGGTGTCGCGTGGGATCGCACGCTCGCGCGCGGGCTCGGCGCCGCCCTGGCGCTCGACACGCGCTTCACGCGCGGCCGGCAGGGCGTCGTCGCGATGGGCGGCGAACTGCGCTCGAGCACGGGCGCATCGTTGCGCATGGGACTGCGCCAGGGTGACGACATCGCCAACTTCAGCATGGGCGTCGGCTATCGCTTCCGGCTCACGAACGTGGACTACGCGTGGGTCCCGTCCAAGCTCGACCTGGGCGACACGCACCGCTTCTCGTTCGGCGCCCAGTTCTGAGCCTTCGCGAGGGGCCGCTATTCGCCGCCCTCGGGCCAGACTTTCAGCGACAGCCGGCCGTCCTTCAGCTCGGCGTACGTGAAGTGCTCGATCCAGTCGCCCAGCACCAGGAACTGCCTGCCGCCTTCGGAGCGGTCCACGGCCTGGTGAAAGTGACCGATGAGCACACCGTCGTAGCCCTCCCGGAAGCGCGGCTCGGCGATCTCGCGCCACAGCCGTCCGGTGTCGGGCGGCCGGTCTTCGCGCGAATGGCGCGACAGGCCCGAGACGCCCAGCGCCAGCGGAATACCCAGGTCCGGATGCAGCCAGCCGTACATTCGAATGCTGGCCGGATGGCGCAGGATCCCGCGCAGGAACTTGTAGCCGTTGTCGCCGCCGATCAGGCCGTCCCCGTGGTGAAGCCACAACCGGCGGCCCTGCTCCTCCACGGTCACGGCCCCATCCACCGTGCGGATTCCCAGTGTTTCGTGCAGGAACGTGCCCAGGTAGAAGTCGTGATTGCCGTTCAGGTAGGTGATCGGGATCCCGGCCCGGCGGACCCGGTCCAGCGCCGCCAGGGTGGGAAAAAGCCGGCGCGGGATGGCGGTCCCATATTCGAACCAAAAATCGAAGAGGTCCCCGACGATAAAGAGGGAGGAAGCCCGGCCGGGCAGGGACTCGAGGAGTCCGTGCAGGCGGGCGGTCCGTGCCGCCTCGCGCTCCGGCGGCTCCGCTCCGAGATGGGCATCCGACAGGAAGATGATCGAACCGGCAGGCATGGGCGGGCAGTCTAAGGCGAGGCGCCGTACCGGCGCCAACCCGCCTTCGCCGGTGGCCCACCGTCAAGGCTTCTCAAGGTTCGCGCCCCCGGGCGCAACCATCCCGGCATTCGCCGCGTCTGACGCTTCGAACGCACTCACGGGAGCGATCGTTCGTCTGAACGTGCGAGGGCATCGCCCTCGCACGAAGTTTTACCGCAGTGTGACTACCGGCGGAGTCGGGACGCCCTACTCTCGCCGGCCCATCCGGATCGCGATGCCTCCCCCGCGGAGCGCGCGGTTGACTGGCAGGAAGAACCCACCCTTGGGAGGAGCATGATGGACGGAAGGTCGGTAGTTCGTCCCCGCAGCTATTTCATCGGCGCTGCTGCACTGATCATGGCGGGTGTCGTTCTCGGCCTCGGCCTCAGCGCCGGGCTCGGCTTGCAGCGCAACTCGAATGCGACGAGCGCCCAGCTGGCGGCCGTCACGAACACGGCACCGCTGCCCGAGAGTCCGTTCGTGGGCGTCGTCGAAAAGGCGCTGCCCGCCGTGGTCTTCATCGACGTCCGCAAGAAGAGCGCGGCGTCCGACGATCCGAACGACGAGTTCATGCGCCGCTTCTTCGGTGAGAACGGTGGCGGCCGGCGCCAGCAGCGTGTCCCGTCCTCGGGCTCGGGTTTCCTGATCGATCCCAGCGGCAACATCATGACGAACAACCACGTCGTTCGTGACGCCGACGAGATCAACGTCACGCTCAACGACCGCCGCACGTTCAAGGCGCGCGTCGTGGGCGCCGATCCCGAGACCGACGTGGCCGTCATCAAGATCGAGGGCAAGGGGCTTCCCTACCTGCCGCTGGGCGACTCCGAGCGGTTGCGCGTGGGCGACTGGGCCATCGCGATCGGCAACCCGCTGGGCGAGCTTCGCGGCTCGGTCACCGTGGGCATCGTGAGCGCGCAGGGGCGCACGAACCTCAACATCTTCGGCGGCACGCCGGAGTACCAGGACTTCATCCAGACGGATGCGTCCATCAACTTCGGCAACTCCGGCGGCCCGCTCTGCAACATCCGCGGCGAGGTCATCGGCATCAACACCGCCATCAACACCAGCGGCCAGGGCATCGGCTTCGCGGTGCCCATCAACCTGGCCAAGCACGTCGCCGAGCAGCTGGTGGCGCACGGCACGGTCAAGCGCGCCATGTTGGGCGTGCTCCTGGCCGAGATGACCCCCGAGATGGCGGACGGCTTCGGCCTTGCCGGCCAGCAGGGCGTGCTCATCCAGCGCGTCATGGACGACACGCCGGCCGCCCGCGCCGGGCTGCAGCGCAACGACATCATCGTGGAGTACGAGGGGCAGGCGGTCGCCGACATGCAGAAGCTGCGCCTCAAGGTGGCCGATACCCCTGCCGGGACGAAGGTCAACCTGGTCGTGCTGCGCGGCGGCAAGCGCATGCCGTTCTCGGTCACGCTCAAGGACCGCGCCGACAACACGGCCGCGGCGGAGCCGGCCGAAGCGGCGGACGACAAGGCGGCGCTCGGCGGTCTCACCGTCCGCGACCTGCGCGAGCTCGAACTGAGCAAGCTCAAGCTCGAGTCCGGAGTGATCGTGACGGATGTCGAGGAGGGAAGCCCCGCGGACGAGCGCGGCATCCAGCCCGGCGACGTGATCGAGCAGGTGGGCCAGACTCCCGTGAAGGACAGCGAGACGTTCGCGCGCTTGATGAACGCCCAGAAGCGCGCGGGCCGGCCGGCCGTTCTGTTCCTCAACCGCAACGGCAGCGGCCAGTACATCACGTTCCGCCTCGACAAGTAGCAGTCGCGACGGTACAAGAAGCAGGCGATCGGGCGGGAGGTGGCCAAGGGCCGCCTCCCGTCACGCCATGGAAGGCGGAGTGGAGATGATGCGCATCGGACGGCTGATCCTGGTTCTCCTCATGGCCACGGTGTTCGCGGCGGCGCCGCGTGACGCCCGCGCCGACGCGCCCGCGGGGCTGGCCGTCACCGGCGTGCGCAGCTGGTCCGCCCCGGCGAGCACGCGCATCGTCTTCGACTTCTCCGAGACCGTCGCGCCGGTCATGCCGGATTCGGGCAGCGCGGCGCAGATGGTCGTCCGCGTCAGCGCGCCCGGCATCGTTCCGGCCGCGGGCGTGCCGCTCTCGCTGGCGGTTCGCGACAGCGCCGTGGATTCCGTCCACGTCGAGTTCGATCCCACGGGTGTGCGCTTCACCATCGTCATGCCTCCCGGCGGCACTTTTCGCGCATTCGCGCTGCCGCCGTCCGAGGACAAGCCCTACCGCATCGTCGTGGACGTGACGGGCGCGAACGCGCAGGCGGCCGAGTCGCGCCGTCTGGCCGCCATCGCCGCCGCCAAGCGCCGCGATCGCGTGCGGCTCGTCTACATCGACGCCGGCCACGGCGGCGACGACTCCGGCGCCCGCGGTCCGGGCGGCGTGCTCGAGAAGAACGTCACGCTGGCCGTGGCGCGCAATCTCGCGGACGAGCTCAACAAGGTGCCGGGCGTGCGCGCCATGCTCACGCGGGACGGCGACTTCTTCATTCCGCTGCGCACCCGGTTCAAGATCGCGGAACAGTCGCGCGCCGACCTGTTCATCAGCATTCACTGCAACTCCAGCCGCCGCCGTGGCGCCGGCAGCGGAACCGAGGTGTTCTTCCTGTCGCTCAAGGGTGCCAGCGACGCCGCCGACCGCGACCTGGCCGACATCGAGAACGCGGCGGACCTCGTGGGCGGTGTCCCGGCGCAGGCCGAGGACGACGTGGTGGGTGTGCTCTACAACGTGCGGCGCAACTCGGCGCTCGAGCGCAGCCAGCTGCTCGCCGAGGAGCTGCTCGACCACATCGCCGCCGACCGGCGCGTGGAATCGCGCGGCATCAAGCAGGCCGGTTTCGCCGTGCTCAAGTCGGTCGAGTTCCCCAGCGTTCTGGTGGAAACCGCCTTCATCAACAACCCGCGCGAAGTGAAGCTCCTCAAGGACCCCGCGTTCCAGAAGGCCATGGGCAAGCAGCTCGCGGCCGGCGTGGTGTCGTACTTCGGGAAGGCCGGTGTGCAGCTGGGAGCTCCCATGGACTCCAGTCGCGGCGCCGCCGCGCCGACGGCGGGCGGGCGCTAGTCCGCGAGGGCCATCGAAAAGCCGGCGGACCCCGTTCGGTCCGCCGGCTTCGTCG
>JADLGX010000070.1 GCA_020849095.1 Candidatus Eiseniibacteriota bacterium | reverse complement strand
GTTCTGGTCAGTTTGACGGAGCCATGGCCCGAAAGGTTGCGCCGGGATGCGAACGCGGAGCGGTGCCGGGCGAGCGCGGGGTGGGCACGCGCGAACGCGGAGCGGCCGGGGGGGATGACGAAGCGCCCCGGCCCTTGGGTGCCGGAGCGCCAGTCGGATGACTTCGCGGGGGCGCGAGCCGCGCTGGAGATGGCAGGCTCGGATGGTGGGACGCGACTCACACGCCCCGCACCGGCAACAGAGAGCAACGGCGGTGCCACGCCTTCCGGCCGTCGCCCGGCCGGTGGATTCCCCTCTGGAATCGCGGTCTCCGCGCGTGCCGCCCTTCCGCTTCCGGCCGATCAGGCCCGCCGCCGGACTGCGAACCGCACGGCGGAAGTCGCGCGGTAATGCACGTTGCTGGTGGATTCCGGCGGGGGTTGCCGCCCTTCAGGGCCGCCGGCGCCGGGCCGATACCACCCGCGGCCACAGAATCCCGGCCCGCGACACACTTGTGTCTTGACGCTCGTCCGACCGGCCCACTAACTTTTCTCCCGCCGACCAGCCGCGCAACGCACACGCGCGCAGCCGGCCCAGTGACCGAAAGCCCCCGCTTCCCGGCCACTCCCTCCGAAGATCCCCAAGACTGTCCATCCAGACTCGCCGATCTTCGAACATCCGCGCTTCATCGCACCCGAGGACCCGCCTCCGCGCAACGCCCGGCATTCGCCGGACTCACTCCACCCATTCCACACGGCCCGCGGGCTCACCCCCGCACCCACGGCCCCATGGCCGGACGCACGAGGCCGCCCTTCGGGCGGGATTCGTGAGGTTCGACCCCAGCGCCACCTCCAAAGGCGACATCCGCGATGGACTCCCAGGAAACCCCCGTCGTTCCTCCCGCGAATCCGAACGCCGAAACGCTCGAACTCACGCAGCTCAAGGGCATGACCATGTCCGGGCTGCTCAAGCTGTGCGCCGAACTCGAGGTGCAGGGGACCAGCGGACTGCGCAAGCAGGAGCTGATCTTCAAGATCCTCGAGGCGCAGACCGAGAAGAACGGCCTCATCTTCGCCGAGGGCGTGATCGAGATCCTGCCCGAGGGCTACGGCTTCCTGCGCTCGCCCACGTACAACTACCTGCCGGGTCCCGACGACATCTACGTTTCGCCGTCGCAGATCAAGCGCTTCGACCTGCACACGGGCGACACCGTGTCCGGCCAGGTCCGCCCTCCCAAGGAAGGTGAGCGCTACTTCGCCCTGCTGCGCGTGGAGGCGGTGAACTTCGAGAGCCCCGAGGTGGCGAAGGAAAAGATCCTCTTCGACAACCTCACGCCGCTCTACCCGATCGAGAAGCTCAACCTCGAGACCAAGGACCGCTGCCTCGAGACGCGCATCATCGACCTGCTCTCGCCGATCGGAAAGGGCCAGCGCGCGCTCATCACGTCGCCGCCCAAGGCCGGCAAGACGGTGCTCATGCAGAAGCTGGCCAACGCCATCGCCGAGAACCATCCCGAGGTCATGCTCATCGTGCTGCTCATCGACGAGCGCCCGGAGGAAGTCACCGACATGCAGCGCTCGGTGAAGGGCGAGGTGGTCTCCTCCACGTTCGACGAGCCGGCCGAGCGCCACGTGCAGGTGGCCGACATGGTGATCGAGAAGGCCAAGCGCCTGGTCGAGCACAAGCGCGACGTGGTGATCCTGCTGGATTCCATCACGCGCCTGGCGCGCGCGCACAACACGGTCGTGCCGCACTCGGGCAAGATTCTGTCGGGCGGCGTGGACGCCAACGCCCTGCAGCGGCCCAAGCGCTTCTTCGGATCGGCGCGCAACATCGAGGCGGGCGGATCGCTCACGATCATCGCGACCGCGCTCATCGAGACGGGCTCGCGCATGGACGAGGTGATCTTCGAGGAGTTCAAGGGCACCGGAAACTCCGAGCTCGTGCTCGACCGCAAGATCGCGGACAAGCGCATCTTTCCGGCCATCGACATCAACCGCTCGGGAACGCGCAAGGAAGAGCTGCTCATGCCGCCCGACCTGCTGTCGCGCGTGTGGATCCTGCGCAAGTTCCTCAACGAGCTGGGCTCGGTGGAGGCGATGGAGTTCCTGATCAACCGGATGAACGACACGAAGACGAACAAGAAGTTCCTCGACAACATGAACTCCTGATCCCACGCTGGAGCCGATGCCCGTCTCCTATTCGATCGATCCGCGGACGTCCGTGATCCACACGCGCCTCACCGGCGCGATGGATGCCGACGACGTCCGCGCCCACTTCGACCAGCTGCTCGCGGACCCCGCCTGCCCGCCCCGGCTGTTCGTGCTCATGGACGCCATGAAGCTCGGCTCCATTCCCACGACCGCCATGATCCAGCTGACCCGGGACCTCGTGGCCAAGGGGAGCAAGCGCGTCAAGTTCGAGGCGGTGGCCGTCGCCGCGTCGGACCCGGCCCACTTCGGGATGTTCCGCGTGGGGCAGGTGCTGCTGGAGAGCGTGTTCGGGCCCACGCAGGTGTTCCGTGATCTCGCCTCGGCGCGCGCATGGCTCGACAGCCAGCGCGTGGTCCGCAAGGCCTGAGGACGCCAGCCGTGGCGACGCCGGATCTGGAGCGGTTCTTCAACCTGGCTTCCGACCTGTTCGCCGTCGTCTCGGCCGAGGGCACCATCGAGCGCGCGAACGAATCGCTCTGCCGGCACGCGGGCGCGGGACTCACGCGGCTGACGGGACAGCCCTTCGCCTCTCTCATCCGGCTCGAGGACCGGGCGCGGGTCGCCGCCGAGTTCGCGAGACTGCGCTCGGGTGAATCCCGGCGCGAGTTCCAGTGCCGCACCCTTCGGGCGGACGGCGTCGAACGGATCGTGCTGTGGACCATCGTGCGTGAGGAGCCGGCCGGCCGGTGCCTGGCCTGCGGTTGCGACTCGAGCACCGAGGATCTGGCGCCGGAGTCCCTGCCCCAGCGCCGCCAGTTCCGGGCGCTGATCGAGTACTCGACCGAACTCACGATCCTGCTCGACGCCGGAGGCACCTACAAATATCTGAGCCCGGCCTTCGAGTCGGTTCTCGGCCACCGCGCGGACGAGTGGCTCGGCGGGAACGTGTTCGACCTGGTCTGGCCGGACGATGCGGAGCCGATGAGGAAGCTCTTCGAGCGCGGGCTCTCGACGCCGGGAGAGGTGGTCTCGTGGCAGCTGCGGTTCCGGCACGCGGACGGCGGATGGCGCTGGCTCGAGGGTTCCGGAATCAACTATCTCGACAATCCGGCCACCGGCGCGATCCTGATCACCTGCCGCGAAGTCACCGAGCGGAAGATCGCCGAAGAAAAGCTCCAGGCGAGTTCCGACCTGCTCGAACGCCTCGCCCAGCAGGTACCGGGCGTCATCTACCAGTTCCAGCTTCGTCCCGACGGCAGCTCCTGCTTTCCGTTCGCGAGTGACGCCATCCGGGACATCTACGCCGTCACGCCCGAGCAAGTGCGCGACGACTCCTCGGCCGTGTTCGCCCGGCTTCATCCCGATGACCGGGCCGACGTCGCCGCCTCGATCGAGCGCTCGGCCCGGACGCTGGAACCCTGGCGTTGCGAATACCGCGTCGTGCTGCCCGAAACGGGAGTGGGCTGGCGCAGTGGGCACGCCCGCCCGCAGAAGCAGGAAGACGGCAGCATCCTGTGGCACGGGTTCATCACGGACATCTCGGATCGCAAGCGCGCGCAGGAGGAGCTCCTCCGAAAGGAGGCGGCCCTCGCCTCCTCGATGCACGGCATCGCGATGGCCGACGTCGCGGGCAACCTGACCTACGTCAATCGTGCCTTCCTCGAACTCTGGGGCTACACCGACGAGAGCGAAGTGCTCGGCCGGCCCGCGGTTTCCTTCTGGGGCTCCCTCGAAGGCGCCGAGGCGACGGTCTCCGCGCTCCGCGAACAGGGCTCCTGGTTCGGCGAGATGCTGGCGCGCCGCGTGGACGGAGCCGCGCTCACGTTGCAGGTCAACGCCAGCCAGTTCACGGACACGTCGGGCCAGCCGGCCGGCATGCTGGCGTCGTTCCTCGACCTGACCGACGCCAAGCGGCTCCGCGCCCAGCTCCTCCAGGCCCAGAAGATGGACTCGCTCGGCCAGCTCGCCGGGGGTGTGGCACACGACTTCAACAACCTGCTCACCGTGATGAAGGGCTACCTCGAACTCGCACAGTCCGGCCTGGACCCCGCCGCTCCGCTGAGCCGCGACCTGGCATCGGTGCAGAAGGCCGCGGACTCCGCCGCCAGCCTGACCCAGCAGCTGCTCGCCTTCTCACGGAAGCAGGTGATCGACGCGAAGGTGCTCGACCTCAACGAGATCGTCCTTCGCGTGGAGGGAATGCTCCGCCGGATCCTCGGCGAGGACATCGACCTGCGGACCATCGTCGCTCCGGATCTCGGCGCCGTCCGGATGGACCGGGGACAGGCGGAGCAGATCCTGCTCAATCTCGCGCTGAACGCGCGCGACGCGATGCCCGGCGGGGGCCTGCTCGAGATCGAAACGGCGAACTCCACGGTGGACGAGGCGCGCGCGCGCGGGTTCGCCGGGCTCCAGCCCGGTGAGTACGTCACGCTGGCGGTGCGCGACACCGGCGCCGGAATGAGCGACGAAGTGAAGGCGCGGCTGTTCGAGCCCTTCTTCACCACCAAAGGCCCCGGAGGCGGCACCGGTCTGGGGCTGGCCACCGTCTACGGCGTGATCACGCAGAACGGCGGGCACATCGACGTGGAGTCCGAGGTGGGCGCGGGTTCCCTGTTCCGGATCCTGCTGCCACGGGTTCGGGAGAGTGCGGTCGCAGCGGCGGCACCCGAGTCCACCGTCTCGCCGCAGGGGCGCGAGACGATTGTGCTCGTCGAGGACGATGATGGCGTGCGCGAACTCGCGCAGCTCCTGCTCGAGCGCCAGGGCTACCGTGTGCTCGCGTTCGGCCGGGGCGCGGCCGCGATCGAGGCGGTGCGAAACGCGGCCGAGCCGCTGCATCTGCTGCTGACCGACGTCGTGATGCCGGGCATGAACGGGCGCGAGCTGTCGGAGGCCATCCGCCGCCTGCGGCCGGACATCCGCGTGCTGTTCACGTCCGGATACGCCGCCGATGTGCTCATGCAGCACGGCGTCACCCAGGAGCGAGTCGAGTTCCTGGCCAAGCCCTACTCGATCGCGGACCTCTCACGGCGTGTTCGGGAAGTGCTGGAACGGCCGGGCGGCTGAAGAGGGACCACGGAGGAGCGCCATGAAGGAAACCGTCCCTATCGCCGACCAGATCCGCCGCAGTGTGTCTGGTCCCGCCTGGAGCGGGCCGGCGCTGCTCGAGGCGCTCGAGCGCGCGGCGCTCGCCTACCCGGTCTCTAAGCTGGACCAGCCGCTCAAGAAGGGCGCGACCAGCGCGTACGTGCAGCTGCACGGCGCGACCCAGCACAACCTCTGGCACGGCGGACAGATCGTGGCGCTCAAGCGGGCCCTGAAGCTGCCCGCGGTCGTCCCGCCCGCCTGAATCGCGGGCCGCACGGCGGCCGGCCCCCCGCTGGACAGCCGGAGGGGCGGTCCCGCATACTGCCCGCCCTCAACAACCCCTACCCAGGCGGAGCGCTCGGCACCATCCGCAGTCCGGAACGGCCTTCATCGGCCGCCGGCCCGGACGCCGGGGAACGCCGCCGTGGCGGAGATGCACCCAGATGAAGGCAGGTATCCACCCGGTTTACGAGATGCGCGGTTTCCACTGCTACGGCTGCGGCCTCGAGTGGGCCACGCGCACGACGCTCAAGCCCTCGACGAGCGACGGCAAGGTCCACCTCGACATCTGCTCGGCTTGCCACCCGTTCTTCACGGGCAAGCAGAAGATGCTCGACAAGGCGGGTCGTGTGGACCGCTTCCGCAAGCGGTACGCCAAGAACACGCCGGAAGCCCCGGCCGCCGAAACGTCGAACGGTTAGCGGCAGTATCCAGGCTCCCGTCGCGGACTACCCAGTCCGCTTCGGGAGCCTGTCCTTTTTTCCGGAGACCCTCATGCCATTCCTGCCCGTAGGCGGCCAGGCCGTGATCGAAGGCGTCATGATGCGCTCGCCTTCGCGCATCGCCGTGGCCGTGCGCCGAGCGGACGGCAGCTTCGTCACCATGGAGCGCCCGTTCGAATCCGTGACGCGGCGCCACAAGCTGCTGTCGCTTCCGGTCGTGCGCGGCGCCGTGTCGCTGTTCGAGACCATGTTCATCGGGATCACGGCGCTCAACTTCAGCGCCGACGAGGCCGCCAAGGACGATCCGGTGCCGCCGGGCAAGGAAGGCGCAGCGCCGGCTTCCGCCGGCTCTTCGGGTTCCTCGGGTGAAGGCGGCCTGCCCGCGATCGTGCAGGCGATCACCGTCGCGGTCTCGATGACGCTGGGCGTCCTGCTGTTCGTGGTCATGCCCGCCAAGCTCACGCCGGTGCTGCAGGACCTCATGGGCTGGCACGGCCGCGCCGCCTTCGGGCTGGTGGACGGCGCGCTGAGGCTGATCGTGTTCGTGCTCTACCTGCTGCTCATTTCGCAGTGGAAGGAGATGGCGCGCGTGCTCGGGTTTCACGGCGCCGAGCACAAGGCCATCCACGCGCTCGAGGCCGGCGTCGAGCTGACGCCCGAGAACGTGCAGAAGTTCTCGCGCCTGCACCCGCGCTGCGGCACCACGTTCCTGTTCCTCGTGGTGGTGATCTCGATCATCATCTTCACGTGGGTGGGCAAGCCGGAGAACATCCTGCACCACCTGTTCCGGATCGCATGCATGCCGGTCATCGCCGGCATCGCGTTCGAGTTCATCCGGCTCGGCGGCAAGTACTTCGGCAATCCGGTCGTCCGTGCGATGGTCTGGCCGGGCATGCAGTTCCAGCTGCTCACCACGCGCGAGCCGGATCTGGACATGTGCGCCACGGCCATCGCGTCGCTGAACCTGGTGAAGGACGATCCCACCGTGATCGCCATGCAGAAGGCGGGCGGCATGAAGGAAGTGAGCTTCATCCAATGATGGAATCCCAGATGATCGAGGCGCTCCGCCGTGTCGAGGAGCGCTTTGCCGAGCTCGAGCACCAGCTCTCGCAGCCCGACGTGGCCCGCGACCCGCGCAAGCTGCGCGACCTGTCCAAGGAGCGCTCGCGCCTCGACCTGACCGTGCGCAAGTCGGCCGAGTACAAGGGCATCGAAAAGGTGATTGTGGAGGACGAAGCCGCCATCGCCTCCGGCGATGCCGAGCTGGCCGAGCTGGCCGCCGCCGAACTGCCCGAGCTGCGCGAGAAGTCGGCCGCGCTGGCCGAGGAGCTCAAGAAGCTGCTGCTCCCGCGCGATCCCGACGACGACAAGAACGTCATCTGCGAAATCCGCGCCGGCACGGGCGGCGACGAAGCCACGCTGTTCGCGGCCGAGCTGGTGCGCATGTACACCAAGTACGCCGAGTCGCGCGGCTGGAAGCAGGAAATGATGAGCCTGTCCGAGAACGAGGCGGGCGGCTACAAGGAAGCCATCTTCAGCCTCGTGGGCGAGAGCGTGTATCGCGAGATGAAGTTCGAGTCCGGCGTGCACCGCGTGCAGCGCGTGCCGGCCACCGAAGGCTCGGGCCGCATCCACACGTCGGCCGCCACCGTGGCCGTGCTGCCCGAAGTCGAGGACGTGGACATCGACGTGCGCGAAGAGGACCTGCGCGTGGACGTGTACCGCGCCGGCGGCAAGGGCGGACAGGGCGTCAACACCACGGACTCGGCCGTGCGCATCACGCACATTCCGACCGGGGTGGTGGTGACCTGCCAGGACGAGCGCTCGCAGATCAAGAACCGCGCGCGCGCCATGAAGGTGCTTCGCGCCCGCCTGTACGACGCCAAGCTGCAGGAGACGCAGGCCAAGTACGCGGCGGCGCGCAAGTCGCAGGTGTCCACCGGCGACCGCAGCGCCAAGATCCGCACGTACAACTTCCCGCAGGGCCGCGTGACCGACCACCGCATCAACTTCACGATCTACTCGCTCACCAACTTCATGGAAGGCGAGATCGGCGAGATGAGCGAGGCGCTCGTCGTGGCGGACGCCGCCGAACGGTTGGCGGAGCTGGCGGGCGGCAACGCTGGCAACTGAGGGGCGCGCCGTGAGCGACACTCCGCTCGTCGAGTCCGCGGTGCTGGTGCCGTTCGTCCGCGACGACGCGGGCGAGTGGCGGCTGGTGGTGATCCGCCGCACGCCGGGCGGCATGCACTCGGGCCAGCTCGCGTTTCCGGGCGGGCGCATCGACCCCGCCGACGAGTCCGCGCTGCACGCCGCGCTGCGCGAGGCCGAGGAGGAGATCGGGCTGCCGCGCCTGCGGGTTCGCGTGCTCGGCGAGCTGCCGCGCATCGAGACGCGCACGACCGGCTTCGCGATCACGCCGTTCCTGGCGATCGCCGAGCGCCCCGCCGCGTGGCTGCCGGCAGTGGCCGAGGTGGCGGAGATCCTCGAACCCCGGCTCGCGCACCTGAGCGCGCCGGAGGCGCGCAGGCATGCCGACGACCTTCTGCCGCGCGGCTGGGAAGCGGTGCGCCTGCCGTACTTCGACGTGAACGGCCACCGGCTGTGGGGCGCCAGCGAGCGCATCCTGCATCCGCTGCTCGCGCGCGTCGCCGCCGGGGAGTGGCCCGAGCTGCTGGGCTGAGCCCGCCGTCACCCGCGCGTGCGCTCTGCCGCCGCCGTGGACGGCGCCGGCGCGTCCGGCTGCCGCAACCCGTTGCAGGCGCCCCGCCGCGCCGCGGGCACGCGTGTTGCCCCGTCGTGAGGTGGTGCGCGGAACGGTCCGCGCCCGCTCGCTCGGGGGAAGCGCATGGAGACTTCGGTGGTGCGTACGCGGCAGGCGGCGGCGCCATGGAGCGTGCCGGTGTGGCTGCTGCCGCCGTTGCTGTTCCTGCCGCTCGCGGCGTGGTTCGACGCGGCGCGCCGCGCGCTCGACGCCGCCGGCGGTGAGCGGACCGCCGGGCTCTCCGAGGGCGCGCTCGTGGGCGCCACGCTGGCGCTGGTGATGG
>JADLGX010000069.1 GCA_020849095.1 Candidatus Eiseniibacteriota bacterium | reverse complement strand
CGCGCCACGCTCACGTTCAAGCGCGAGGGCAAGGGCGCGCGCTGGGTGCTGAGCGGCTGGGGCAAGCTCGCGCCCATCAACGGCACGGTGATCGACCTGGACCAGGGCTACGCGCGCAACCGGCGCGGCACGATGGCGCTCATGGGCACGGCCTCGCCCACCGAACTGGCGCAGGGCGCCCGGCTCGACTGGAACTGGTTCGGCACGTTCCGCTCGTCGCACAAGGTGGGCAAGGTGAGCGTGGGAGGACAGGCGCTGGTCGCCAGCCTGCACATTGGGCCGCTCGAGGATGGGCGCAACGTTGGGCTGTACTGGGCCTACCGGCGCTTCAACGGCGGCAAGCAGATGGACGACGAGTTCCTGCTCCTGCGCTGGGCGATGCCGAAGTAGTCGTTCGTCCGAAGGGGCTGCTCTCCGGCGCGGCGGGCTGGTTAGCGTGCGGGCCATGCGCTCGCACGTTTCGCTTTTCGCCGCGGCTGTGGCCGCCGCAGTCCTGATGATCGCAGCCGCCCCTGCCGGCGCGCAGCAGGTGCCCGACACGCTGTTCGACACGCGCATCGCGCGACCCGCGTGGGAGCGCGGCAAGGGGCCGCGCCTGCTGCTCGACGAGGCGCACCGCAACTTCCACACGCTCGACGGGCGCTACCGGCCGTTCGCCGATCTCGCCCGCAACGACGGCTTTCGCGTGGCGGCCAATCGCCAGCCGTTCACGCGCGAGTCGCTGGCCGCGGCCGACCTGGTCGTGATCGCCAACGCCATGGGCTCGGACGACATGGGCGCGCCCGATGCCGAGTCGGCGGCGTTCACTCCCGCCGAGGGTGCGGCGATGCGCGCGTGGATCGAGAGCGGCGGCGCGCTGCTGCTGATCGCCGACCACTCGCCGTTCGGCGCCGCCACGGCGGGCCTGGCGCGCGCGCTGGGCGTGGACCTGCGCAACAGCTACGCCGGCGATCCGCTCTACGGAGAGAGCGGCAATCCCACGAGCGTGATCTACACCGCCGGGCGCGGGCTCGACACCACGCACGCGATCGTGCGGGGGCGAAACGCCGCCGAGCGCGTGACGCGCGTGAAGACCTTCACGGGCGAGTCCGTGGCCGGGCCGCGTGGCAGCGCGATGGTGCTGGCGCTGAGCGACTCGGCCTACGACGACGCCATCTCGATCACCGAGACCCACCTGTTGCAGGGGCGGATGCCGCCCGAGCGCCGCAGCAGCGCGCGCGGCCGGGCGCAGGGCGTGGCGTTCGAGCTGGGCAGGGGGCGCGTCGTGGTGCTGGGCGAAGCCGCCATGCTGAGCGCCCAGCTGGCCGGCCCGGGCGGGCGATATCGCATGGGCATGAACCAGCCCGGCAACGACAACCGCCAGTTCGCGACCAATGTGCTGAGGTGGCTGGGGCGGAGGCTCTGAGGAGCGCTTGTGTTCTTTTGTTGACAGGCATGCATGACTGTATACAATGAAACACATGACCCGCACGGACCGGGACAAACTCGTTCAGATGGCGCGAAAGCGGGGAGTGCTTCGCGCCGCGGATGCCAAGGCGGCCGGCTACCACAGCCAGCAACTCACCCGGCTCGTGGCCGATCGGGTGCTGGAGCGCATTGCCCCGGGTTGCTACCTCTATGCAGATCGGCCGATCACCGAAAACCACGGCATCGTGACCGTGGCAGCTGCCGCGCCGGGTGGCGTGATCTGTCTCCTCTCCGCCCTCAGTTTTCACGGCATTGGGACTCAGCTTCCGTCGGACGTGTGGCTTGCCATCGAGAGAGGCACCCGAGTTCCAGTGTTCGCCTGGCCACCGGTGACTGTGCTGCGTTTTTCCGGCCCGGCCTTTTCGGAGGGAATCGAGTCCCACCGCATCGCCGGAGTGAACGTCCGTGTCTACAGCGTGGCGAAGACCCTGGCTGATTCGTTCCGCTTCCGGAATCGAATCGGACTTGATGTTGCGCTCGAAGCCCTGCGCGAGGCGTGGAGAGAACGCCGCTTCACCGTCACGTCTCTCGAGCATGCTGCTCGCGCCTGCCGCGTCGAGCGAGTCATGCGCCCCTACGTGGAGGCGGTCGTGGGGTAGCGTCGGGGGTGCCGCGATCCATTCAGGTCCGTCTGGTCCGCCATGCCGTGGAGCATCAGGCGGATCCGAACCGGATCTTCGTGCGGTATGCCACCGAGCGCCTGCTCTACCGGCTCTCGCAGTCGGCTCACGCGGAGAGCTTCGTCCTCAAGGGCGGAATGCTCCTGCTCGTGTGGCTCGGCGAGACCCTGAGGCCGACCCGCGATGCGGATCTGCTCTGGGCGAAAAGCCTGTCTGCGGACTCTCTTTCGGACATTTTCCGTGCGGCGTGCCGCATGGACATCGCCGGGGACGGCTTGGAGTTCGACGAACAGTCCGTTCGAGTCGAGACGATCCGGGAGGACAATCCGGATGGCGGCCAGCGAGTGTCGCTGTGGTCACGCCTCGGGGCGGCCAGGTTGTCGCTGACCGTGGATGTCGCGGCGGGCGACGCCGTTTGGCCCGAGCCCGAGTGGATCGAGTATCCCAGCCTGCTCGATCTGCCCCGCCCGCGACTGCGAGCCTACCGACCCGAGACGGCGATTGCCGAGAAGTTCCACGCCATGGTCCTGCTCGAGCTTCGAAACAGCCGCATGAGGGACTTCTTCGACATTCACGCTCTGGCGTCGCGTGAGTCGTTCGACGGCCGCGTGCTCGCGGCGGCGCTGGCCCTCACGTTCGAAAGAAGGCGAACTCCTCTGCCCGAGAGTGTGCCCGTCGCCCTCACGAGTGACTTCGCGCGGGATTCCACCAAGCGATTGCAGTGGGCAGGATTCATCCGCCGAAATCGCTTGCGAGCTGCCCCTGAAGACCTGGAGCAGGTGGTGCTTCTGCTCTCGGAGTTCCTTCGGCCGATCGTGGAGGCGCTGGTGGCGAAGCAGTCTTTCCGGGAATCATGGCCACCCGGCGGACCCTGGACCCGAAGTGCGTGAGCTTGCAGCTCACCCTTCCGGCTTCACCTCGGGCCACGCTTCCTGCGCCGGTGACGCCGGCGGGAACACGTCCCACTCCGGTCCGTACTGGCGCAGGAACTCGGGGCCGAACGCGCGCCCGCTCACGTACACGGGCAGCTGCACCAGCGCCCCCACGTAGGGAATCGCCATCAGCACCAGCCCGATGCAGCAGGTGACGAAGCCGGCCACGATCAGGCACAGGTACGCGGCCGTCCACACGACCCAGTTGAACGCCACGTAGGCGCCGAAGTCGCTCGCCTCACGCGACAACAGCGGCCGAAAGCGCGCCCACGCCTGCATGGCGCTCTCGTCGTAGCGGTACATGAGCGGCACCACGAAGTCCTGCATGAGCGTGGCGATGACGGCGATCGCCACCGTGCAGAGCAGCGCGACGAATCCGCCCAGCAGCAGCCCGGCCACGTCGGGAGCCCCGAAGCCGTTGCCGGCCAGCGCCGAGACGACGTTGGGCGCGAGCGGCCAGGCGACGGCGGCCAGCGGCACCAGCCACGCGAAACTGAAAGCCGCGTTCCACAGGAACAGCGACATCCCGAGCCGGCCGAACCGCTTCCACGGCGCCACGAAGGCGGGGCGCGCGTTCACCACGTTGTCGAGAAACACGAACTCGGCGCGCGCCGACACCCACGCCAGCACCAGCAGGATCAGGGCGAACGCGCACAGGCCGAGCGCGATCAACATCAGGATCGTGGGATTGGCGAGCCAGTCGCCCAGCTGGGCTGCCGCGCCGGCCAGTTCGTGCTCGTCCTCTTTCCAGCTCGAGCCGGCGCCGCTGCCCGCTCCCGAGAAGATGTTGGCGAGCCATGCGGAGAACGCGATGACGATCCAGGTCTCGACCTCGAACGGACGCCGGAACAGCAGCGCCTTCATGCGCTCGATGGCCCGCGAGAGCGGGGCGGTGTAGGAGATGTTCACGGCGGCCTCCCTGCGAAACGAATGGCTCCGCCGACGATCGCGGCGGGACGGCGCAGCATAGTGCGGGCGGCGCTCGTGGCCCAGCATTTCTCGAGGCGGCTATACTGCCGCGCATGTTCAACGCCCGCGTCGTGCTCGCCTCGGTCGCACTCGTGCTGCTGTTCGCCCTGTGTACGTGGCTGCTCGCGCCCCGGTTGCTTCCCGGGCTTCGCGCACCCGCTGCCGGCGGCGCGCGCGCGCTGCCCTCACTGGAGCTGGTCGATCACTGGGTGCAGGGCGGAGCGCCGCAGGCGGCGCCGGGCAAGCCGGTCGTGCTGCTGCTGTGGAGCGACACCGACCCGCGCGCGCTGGCCGCGCTGCCCGTGCTCGAGGCGTGGGCGCACGGCTGGGGAGAGTTCGGTGTCACCGTGGCGGCCGTGCACGAGCCCGAGTTTTCGTTCGCCGCCGACACCACCGTGCCCGCACGGATCGCGCGCCGGCTCGCCCCGTCTCTCGCCGTGGGCGCCGATCCCGGCGGCCGGTTCGCCGCCGCGCTGGGCGGCATGACCGAGGGCGCGCGCCTGCTGGTGACCGACGAACAGGGGCGCATCGTGGTGGACACCGTGGGAGTGCTCGAGCCGGGCGAGCAGGCGCTGACCGCGTGGCTCGAGCGCGCCCTGCCGGAGCGGCTGCCGCCCATGCGCGTGGCCGCGGCGCTCCCGCGGGGGGTGCGCGGCGTGGGATTGGGCGCCGGGCGCGTGGTTTCGGGCCCGCTGGCGGGCATCGCGGCGGGCACCGAGCAGGTGTTCGTGGCCCCCATGCGCTACGAGGAGCAGGGCGCGCCGTGGGTGCCCATGCCGGTGGGCGCGTGGCGGGTGGTTTCGGGCGGCCTGACCGCCCTGCGGCCCGGGGCGGCGAACTTCGTGAGCATCCGCTATAGTGCCGGGCGCGCCGGAGTGGTGGTCAGTCCGCCTCCCGGCTCGAGCGCGCGAGTGTGGATCCTGCGTGACGACCAGTGGCCGGCCGCGCAGGACCGCGACGAGGACGTCGTCACCGACGACCACGGCGGGGCCTGCATCGAGGTTCGCGAAGCGCGCCTGTACTGGTTCGATCGCGGCGCCGGGGAGCGTGTGGTCAAGCTCTCGCCCGATGCCGCTGGTGTGACACTGCACGCGTTCGTGTTCGCGGACGCGCGCTGATCCAAAGAACGATCAGGAGCGATCACGATGCCGTTGTGCGTCTATCTCTGCTACACGCCGGGCTGCCAGTCCAAGATGGACCGCTGGATGCCCACCGCCGAAGAGGGCTCGGCCACCCAGTTCGAGTGCCCGCGTTGCGGCGTCGTCATGACGTGCGCGTGGACCGGCTCGCAGTCCAAGACGCCCAATCTCAAGGACGCCGCCGCGATTCGACAGCGCGGTTGAACGCCGTCCGCCGCTTCGCCTCAGCCCGCCGACAGCATCAGCTGCAGCGTGGCGATGTGCTTCTCGACCATGTCGCGGTCCATGGCGTCGGGGCGGACGCGCAGGTACTCGCGCAGCGCCTCCAGCGACGGCCGGTAGCGGTCGAGCTGGTACAGCAGCAGCCCGCGATCGCGCAGCTCGGGCGCCGAGTCCGGGAACATCAGCAGCAGCTTGTCGATCGCCCCGAGCGCGCCCTGCGGGTCGGCGTCGCGCAGGCAGGCCACCTTCAGGTTGAGCAGCAGCCGCGCGACCATGTCGCGCCGCGTGACCGATCTCACCATGCCGGGCTCGAACTGCAGCGCTCCCTGGCTGGACGTGGCGATCATGCGCCGGCAGTCGTCCTCGTGGACCGAGCTGCCCAGGTCGAACGGGTCCAGCAGCAGGTCGGCGCTCTCGCCGGCCAGCCGCACCAGGAAGTGGCCGGGAAACCCCACGCCCTCGAACTTCATGCCGATCCGCCAGCCCAGCTCCATGAACAGGATGCCGAGCGTGAGCGGAATCCCGACCCGTCGCGACATGACGGCGTTGAGCATCGAGTTGGCGGGGCTGTAGTAGTCGTGCACGTCGCCGCGAAAGCCCAGCTCCTCGAACATGAACGTGCGCAGTCGCGCCAGGCGCTGCAGCCCGTTGGCGTCGGCCGCGAGCCCGTCGCCGAGCGCTTCGGCCCACGCGTCCAGCGTGGCCATGTGCTCGTCCACGTCGAGCAGCGGGTCGTTCTCGGCCGCCACCAGCAGCGCGGCGCGCGCCAGTTCGATGCGCTCGTCGGGGCGGTTCACCAGCTCGGCGAACTCGGCTCGAATCACTTCGGGGTCGTGCATGGCCGTTGACCGTTCTCCCGTCACCGCCGTCAAGGCGGACGCGCT
>JADLGX010000068.1 GCA_020849095.1 Candidatus Eiseniibacteriota bacterium | reverse complement strand
TGGCTCGCCCTGCGGGCCATGCGTCCCATGGACGGGACTGCCCCCCAGCAGCTCCCTCCGCGGTACCGGCTCACGCACCAGGGAAGGTCGCCCTCGCGTTGCAGTCGGGTTCGTCTCGCAGTGCATTTCGAGCGTTTTTCCGAACATCTCCCCGCCGGTCAGCCATCGCCATCGCAGGCGCCGTTTCGCTCCATCCGCATGGGGCGAGGGCTCCCGCTGTTGATGATGGGAGCGTTGCAACTTGTTGCCCAAGGGCATGCTTCCTGCTGCACGGCCTCGCGGTCCCGGATGTCGCAGTGTTGCGACGAGCCGGGCCCGGATGAGGCCAGACAGCGAGGCTCCGCCTCGACGGCCGCACTCTGCATCCTTGATATGGCTCGCGCGGTGGCCGCTTCCCGAACGCAAACGGGTGCGGCGGTGGAGAGACGCTCATGAAGCGTAGTCTTGTTGCCCTTGTGTTCGTGCTTCTCGCTTCCTGCTTCATCACGAGTGGTGCCCAAGCCCAGCAGGCGTGGAATAGCGTCACGCTGGATTGGACCACTCCCGGGGACGACAGTTTGACGGGAACGGCCTCCCAGTTCGATATCCGCTACTCCACCTCCACCATCACGCCCGCCAACTTCAACTCGGCGACGCGGTGGACGAGCGGTGTTCCGGCGCCGACCGCGCCGGGCACGCGGCAGTCGGTGGTGATCACCGGGCTGAACCCCTCGACGACCTACTTCGTCGCCATCAAGACCGGTGACGAAGTGCCCAACTGGGCCAACATCTCCAACGTCGTCAGCAAGACCACCTCGGCTGCTCCCGACTTGGTGCGCCCCGCGGCCCTGACCCTCGGCACTTCGGGCGTCACGGATTCCACGGTCACGCTCACCTGGACGGCCGTGGGCGACGACAGTCTCACGGGCACTGCCAGCAGCTACGACGTGCGGTATTCCACGTCCCCGATCACCACGGCCAACTGGGCGTCGGCGACCACGGTGACTGGCGAACCCACGCCGACCGCGGCCGGCACGACCCAGTCGTACATGGTTCGCAGCCTGGGCCGGCAGGTGACCTACTACTTCGCGGCCAAGGTGACCGACGACTCGGCCAACCCTTCGGCTCTTTCCAACGTGCTCTCGGTCACGACGCCCGACACCAAGGCGCCCGCGGCCATCACGGATCTCGTGCTCGGAATGGTCTGGCTGAACTTCTCGAGCGCCACTCTCTCGCCGCCACGGCGACCGCAGGCGAGGTAGACCACGGTGACGATCGAGCGCTTCCGAGGGAACGGACGCACGAGGGCGCTCGGTCGTCATGCATGGCTCGCCCTGCTCGCCATCCTGCTGCTGCTGGTGGTCGCCCCGGCGATCGCACGCGCGCAGGCCGACACGCTCACCCTGGCGTGGACCGCGCCCGGTGACGACGGCAGCCAGGGGCGCGCCTCCTCCTACGAGGTGCGCATGTCCACCTCGCCGATCACGCTCTCCAACTACGGCGCCGCGCCCGTGCTGGCGAGCGTGCCCGCACCGGCCAACGCCGGAACGCGCCAGAGCCTCGTGGTTCGCGGGCTCTCGCGCAGCAGCGAGTACTGGTTCGTCGTGCGCACGCGTGACGACGTGGGCAACTGGTCCGACCTGTCGAACATCGTCCGCTGGACCTGGCCGCTCGACAATGCGCCGCCGGCCGCGCCCACCGGGCTGACGGCCGGCTCCGACGGGGGCAAGGCCATCCAACTCCGCTGGACCGCGAACAGCGAGCCCACCGTCGCGGGCTACGTGGTGTACCGCG
Source organism: Candidatus Eiseniibacteriota bacterium (assembly GCA_020849095.1). Classification (GTDB taxonomy): domain Bacteria; phylum Eisenbacteria; class RBG-16-71-46; order RBG-16-71-46; family RBG-16-71-46; genus CAIXRL01. Next base: position 5,082 of record JADLGX010000068.1, on the reverse strand, counting down.
CCGTGTCGGGCGAGGGACCGTGGGAGCGCCTCAACATCCAGCCGGTTGCCGTGCCCGAGTACCTCGACGACCGGTTGCCGCCCGACGTGCCCAAGGTGTGGTACCAGGTGACCGCCACCAACAGCGCGGGCGGCGAGAGCGCGCGCTCCGCGCCGGTGCAGGCGATCGTGTTCTCGAACCTGTCGCGCGACCCGATCGCGTGGCGCATTCGTTCGGCCTACCCGAACCCCAGCCGCGGCCACGAGTTCGTGCACATGCCCATCGAAGTGCCCGCCTCGCCGGGCGATGCGCACCTCGAGATCGTGGACTCGGGCGGCCAGCGCGTGCGCCGGCTCGACGTGGCGCGCAGCGTGGTGGGCGTGGTCGAAGTGGACTGGGACGGGCGCAACGAGTCCGGGCAGCTGTGCGCGCCCGGCGTGTACCGGGCGTGGCTCGTGGCGCCGGGAACGCGCCAGGCCGTCGCCGTCGCGAGGGTGCCGTAGTGGCCGCCCGCGCACGGATGCGCGCGGCTGTGCTGCCGGCCGCCCTGCTGGCCCTGATGGTCCTCGCGTGCGCTCCGGCGCGCGCCGCTGAAGAGAGCGCGGGCACGCGCGCCGCGGCTTTCCTTTCCTCCGGCAACGGCCCCGCGGTGCTCGGCATGGGCGGAGCGGCGATCGGCGGCGGCACGGGGCTTCAGGCCGCGTCGTGGAACGTCGCGGCGCTCGCGCGCGGAAGCGCGCTCGAAGGAGCTTTCGCGCACACCGCGTTGCCGTCGCAGGGCACCCAGGACTGGGCGGCCGTCACCGGACGCCTTCGTGGTGGTGCCACTCGCTGGGCGGTCAACGCCGCGTTCCGCGACGAAGGCGGTATCGACGGACGTGACGCCCACAACCTGCCGACCGGCGAGGTGAGCGCCAACAGCATCGTGCTGGGACTGCAGCTGGCCCACCCGCTCGGCCAGCGCCTGGCGCTGGGCGCCGGCGCGCGCGTGGTGAGCGAAGGCATCGGCGATTCGCGCGGCAGCGGACTGGCGTTCGACGCCGGCGCGCAGGCGAACTTCGGCATGCTGGGCGTGGGGGTTTCGGGCACCGGTTTCGGCGGCGGCATGCGCTGGCAGGGACAGCGCTGGCGAATGCCGGCCTCGCTCGGCGCCGGGCTGGCGCTGGCGCACGAGCGCAGCGGGCTCACGCTGGCGTTCGACGTGGTGTCGCCCGCGAACTACTTCCACAGCGTTCGCGCGGGCGCGCAGTGGAACTGGAATGACCGTCTGGCGCTTCGTGGCGGCTATCGCGCCGAACTGGGCGCGGACGCGGGCGAGCCGCTCACCGGCCCGTCGTTCGGGCTCGGCGCCAGGACCGGTCCGGCCTGGGTGGACTACGCGCTGGTGGTGGCGGGGGACGGTGTCACGTCGCACCGCTTCGCCCTGTCCCTGCGCAGCGTCGCTCGCATGCCGGGTGCCGTCGCGCCCGCCGTGATCGGTCCGCAGCCCGATCCTTCGCGCTGAATCGTCGCGGCGTTCGCCGCGGCCGAGCGAATCGCGTGCTTCGCACCGCCCCGCGTTGCGGAATGCCCTCGCCCGGGGGGCGCGTGGCCGAACGCCCGCCGGCTCCACCGTCTGCAGTCTGCCCGCAGCGCGTGCCCCCATCGCGACTTGGCCGCTCGGCTCGTCCGGCGCCGCGCGCGCATTCCAGCCGGGCACACAAGCTGCAGAGACCGGGCTCGGTCCGAATCAGGCCCTTGTGCCTGCACGACCGCCGGAGCGCGCCGCCGAGCGCGGCGCGCTCCCTTCGATACACCGCAAGCCCTCGGCAGGTCTCAGGCGCCCCCTCGGCGCCGCATCGGTGGGAGAGCAGGATGTCGCAGCGCGTCGCACGGCTGGCCATGGTGATGGCCCTCGCAGGCTGGATGGCCTGCGCACGGGCGTACGCGGCCACGACGCCGACCAGCGTGACCATCCAGTGGACCGCGCCCGGTGACGACGGCGTGACCGGCACGGCCACGCAGTACGACGTGCGCTACTCGACGTCGGCGATCAACGAGGGCAACTTCGGCGCGGCGACCCGGGTCAACGGCGCGCCCGCCCCGCAGTCGGCCGGCACCACGCAGAGCATGGACGTGACCGGACTGACGCCCTCCACGAGCTACTGGTTCGCGATCAAGACCGCCGACGAACAGGGCAACTGGTCCGCGATCTCGAACCTGGTGCAGTGGACGACCGGCGCTTCGACCGACGACATCCGCCCGGCCGCGATCGCGGTCGTGGTGGGCACGCTCACCGACGACAGCGTCGCGCTGAGCTGGGCCGCGACGGGCGACGACAGCCTGACCGGCACCGCGACGCGCTACGAAGTGCGCTGGTCCACCACGCAGATCACCGGCGCCAACTGGTCGAGTGCCGTGCTGGTGGCGGCCGGCGTGCCCGCGCCCGCCGCGCCCGGAACGCAGCAGGGCGTCACGGTGACCGGGCTGGACCGCAGTGTGGACCTGTACTTCGCCGTGCGCGTGTTCGACGAGATGAACAACGTGTCGGCGCTCTCCAACGTGCCGCGCGTGGATCACCTGCTCGACACCGCGCCGCCCGCGACGCCCACGTCCGTGGCCACTTCGGTCGTGACCGGCGGCGTGCGCGTGCAGTGGGCCGCCAACTCCGAGCCCGACCTGGCCGGCTACCGCGTGTACCGCGCGCCGTCCGGCAGCGGTCCGTGGACGCAGCTCACCGGCTCGCCCCTGAACGCGACCGAGTACACCGACACGTCGGCTCCCGACAGCGTGTCGCTGTGGTACGCGGTCAGCGCCGAGGACGCCATCGGCAACGAGAGCGCGCGCAGCTCCGGCCGCCAGGTGTTCCTGCGCGCGGGCAACATCGCGACGCTGCACCTGCAGCCCGTCTTCCCGAACCCCAGCCGTCTGGGTGACGTGGTCACGCTGCCGATCGAAGTGCCCGCGCAGGGTCCGTACGACGGCCGCGTGGACATCCTGAACGGCGCGGGCGAGCGCATCCGCAGCATCGAGATCCGCGGCCTGTCTCCCGGCACGAACAGCGTCACGTGGGACGGCCGCAACGACGCCGGCCGCACGACGGCGCCCGGCGTGTACCGCGCCTGGCTGCAGATGGGCGGCGCCACGCAGATGGTCAAGCTGGTGCGCCAGCCGTAGCGACGAAGCAGTCCCGCAGGTCCCTCCGCGAACCGGCCCGGTGAGTTTCTTCACCGGGCCTTCGTGTTCCCGCGTCCCCGCTCGCGCCGGGCGCGTGCGCTTCGGCCGCGCAAAACGCGCTGCGCCGGCGCGGGGACGTTGCGGAATCCCGGCCTTTGCCCGCGCGCCCGAAGCGTGCGGCCCCGGCCGCCGGGCCCCGAGCCCCCGCAGCGGCCGAGCTTTACGCCCGCTCACGCGATGCGCGCCGGGCGCGGCACGCGGAGTGCTGTTGCCGGGTGGCCCGGGACTCGGCTGGGCCTCGGCATTCCGGTGGAAATGGAGATCACGCACATGCATCGCATCCGACACTTCTGTGCTGCTCTGCTCCTGTTGGCGGGCGCCGCACATGCCGGCATCGACAATGCGGGCACGACCTCGGCCAACTTCCTGTCCGTGGGTGCCGGCGCGTCCGTGCTGTCCATGGGCGGCGCCGCGATCGGCACGGGCGGCTCCCTGACGGCCTCGGCCTGGAACCCTGCCGCGCTCGGCCTGGTGGCCGGACCGCAGTACTCCATCTCGCACGCCGCGCTCGCCATGCAGACCTCGCAGGACTGGGTCGCGGCGGGCGGCCGGCTTCGCAACGGCACCACGCGCTGGTCGCTCAACGCGATCTACGAGAACGACGGCGACTTCGAGGGGCGCGACCAGTTCGGCGCCTCGACCGGCACCTTCAACGCCTCCAATCTGGCGATCGGCGCCGCCTTCGCCCGTCCGTTCGGCAACGTGTTCGTGGCGGGGGCCGGCGTGAAGTGGGTGAACGAGTACCTGGGCGACGTGACCGGCACCGGCATCGGCTTCGACCTGGGTGTGCAGGCGCGCGCCGGAGCATTCGGTGTGGGCGCCGCCGCGCGCAACGTGGGCGGCAAGATGAGCTTCGAGAGCGGCGACTTCGACATGCCGTCCGTGTTCGGCGTCGGCGCGTCGTGGGCGGACCCGGTGCGCGGGCTGCGGCTGAACCTCGACGCGAACTTCCCGAGCGCCTACTACAACGACGTGCGCCTGGGCGGCGAGTGGATGTGGCAGAACCGCGTCGCGGTGCGCGCGGGCTACCGCATGGAGCTGAACGCGCCCAAGGGCGAGCCGCTCGGCGGCCCGAGCTTCGGCGTGGGCGGCGGCTCCAACAGCGTGTGGGTGGACTACGGCTTCCTGGCCGGCGAGTCCGAGGCGCAGGGCGCGCATCGCCTGAGCTTCTCGCTGCACCCCGGCTTCATGAATCCCGGCGGCCTCGCCATGGCGCCCACTCCGATTCGCGCTGCCGAGCCCGCGCTGGCCAACGGCGCGCCGGCGAAGCCGGCCGAACAGCCGGTCGCGATCGTGCGTGAGCCGGCCAAGCCGGCAGCCGTGCCCACACCTGTCGTCGCGCCGGTCGCGATCGTGCGTGAGCCGGTCAAGCCCGCGCCGGTTGTCGCGCCCGTCGTCGCGCCGGTCGCGATCGTGCGTGAGCCGGCAAAGCCCGCGGCGCCCATCCTGGCCATCGTGCGCGAGCCCTCCGCCCCGGCGCCCATCGCCGCGCCGGTCGTGCCCGCCGTGCGCATCGAGCCTCCCGCCGACGCGATGGCGGCGCAGGTCGCGCCGCGCGCCACGCCGGCGTCGAGCGCCGCGCTGCGCACCGGCAAGCCGGTCCGCGTGCCCAAGCTGATCGTGCCCAAGCCCGAACCGGTCGCGGTCGCCAAGCCTGCTCCGGCCGTCGCGGCGCCCGTCGCCGTCGCCGCGCCCGCGGCTCCGCGTCCGGCGGTGCAGCTCGCCTCGAGCGCGCCCTCGACCACCGTGGTGCCTCCCAGCGCGCCTTCGACCGAACCCATCGCGCGCCCGGCGCCCGTCGTCACGGCGGAGGCGGCTCCCGCTCCGGTGGTGCAGCCGGCTCCGGTCGCGCCCGCGGCTCAGCCCGCGCCTCCCGCGCCCGTGCGC